>NZ_JBEOWS010000010.1:0-62984 GCF_040296125.1 Streptomyces sp. NPDC002265
ACGCCGTCCCCCGGAACGGCGCGCCCCACGCCGGGGCCCTGCCCCACTCCGGCACCCACCCCGGGGAGTCCGCACGGGGCGACTTGACGGGGCGGGCGCCCGTGGGACCCCCGCCCCCGATGCCGTACCCGACGTTACGGCGTGACCTTCTCGATCTTCACGCTCGCGATGCCGGCGACCGTGCCGCGCGCGTTCACCAGCTGGGCCTGGCCGAAGAACTCGCGTCCCTCGGGCGCCGGGGCCAGCGCGGTGACCGAACCGGAGACCGACGCCGAGGCGCCCGTGCCGAGCTTCACCGGCGCGGAGGCGTCGACGGAGACGGAGCCCAGGGCGGCGGAGAAGAAGACGTCCTGGTAGTCGTAGTCGGTCGAGCCGGCCGGGACGGAGTAGCCCGCGACCGCGATGGTGTACGTACCGGCGGCCGGCGAGGCGATGGAGACCGACTCCTCCGAGTCGCCGTCCGCGGACTGGGCAACCTGGTTGCCGCTGGCGTCGTAGACCGTCAGGTCGAGGTCGGCGGACGTGTCGGAGACGTTGCCGATGGCGACGTCCAGGGACTTGGCGCCCGCGGGCACCTCCACCGTGGTGGTCTGGGTCTCACCCTCCTTGATGGCGGGACGGGCCGACTTGGCCGAGCCGAGCGGGCCGCCCACCAGCGTGCCGTCGAGGGCCGCGAAGTTGTTCGTGACCTTCCAGGAGGCGGCGGACGGGACGCCCACCTTGGCCTCGGGCACGGTCACGGTCTCCGGGTCGAAGGCCGCGCCGAGCACGGCGACGTCGAGCTTGTACGGGTTGTCGAGCAGCGGCGAGGTGCGGCGCGACTCGACCTCGATCTCCCACACGCCCGGCTGCGGGTCGGCGTACGCGCGCACGTCGGGCTTGCAGCCGTTGCCGTCGAGGTAGTTGTTGTAGCAGAACGGGGTGCTGGTGTTGTCGACCGGGACGCCGTACGGGTGGATGGCGATGAAGCGGGTCTGGCTCTTGTCCTTCAGACCGCCGATCGCGACCTCCAGCGACTTGGCGCCCGCGGGCACGGTCACGAAGTACGACTTCGAGCTGTTGCGCTGCACGGTGCCGGACGCGGCGTAGGTGTACTTCACCGGCGCCGAGACCACGACCGTGGCCAGGATCTGCTTGTCGGTGCCCTCGGTGCGCGGGTCGTCGACCTCGAGGATCGCGCTCTTGATGCCCGCGGACCTCGGCGCGGCCTGGACCTTGACGGTCACCGGCTGGTTCAGCGGCAGCTTGACCTCGTCGGAGCCGACGATCCGGAAGGTGCCGGCGGCGTTGTTGGCGAGGTGCAGGTCGTGCCGGATCGCCTTGGCGGAACCGGACGTACGGGTGATGGTGATGTCGTACGTCTTCTTGTCGCCGGCCTTGAGGCCGCCCTCGCGGTCGTAGAGGCCGGTGCCGAAGCCCGGCGTCTTCAGCGCGTAGTCGATCGCGGTGTCGACCGGGGCCTTGACGGTGTAGTCGTGGGCGGTGGCGCCGTCCTTGATGGCGTCCCAGGCGTCCACGATGTCGATGCTGCCCGCACCCTCCTCGTACGCCTGCACATCCTTGATGTGGTGGGCGGTGGAGGTCAGCGCCGTGCGCAGGGTGGCCGGGGTGAGGGCGATGCCCTTCTGCTTCGCGGCCGACAGCAGCAGCGCCGAGGCGCCCGCGGCCTGCGGGGAGGCCATCGAGGTGCCCTGGAGCATCGAGTAGCCGGCCGGCAGGGTGTAGCCCGCCTCGGCGACCGGGGCGCCCGGCAGCCAGGTCTGGGTGGTGTTGATGGCGGCGCCGGGGGCGACCAGGGTCGGCGTGAAGCCGCCGTCCTCACGCGGGCCGCGCGAGGAGAACGGCAGCAGCGCGTACTTCTTGGTCACGGCCGAGCCGTAGTTGGCGGCCCAGGTCTCCTTGGAGATGCCCGCGCCGACCGAGATGACCTTGTCGGCCAGACCGGGGTCGCCGATGGTGTTCGCACCGGGGCCGGAGTTGCCCGCGGAGATCACCAGCTGGACGCCGTAGGTGTCGATGAGCCGGGTGTAGAGCTCGGAGCGCGCGTTGTTGCCGTCGTTCAGCGCCGGCAGGCCGCCGATCGACATGTTGACGATGTCGACACCGCGGTTGACGACCAGGTCGATCATGCCCTCGGTGAGCGCCACGTTGGTGCAGCCGCCGGTCCAGGTGCAGGCACGGGACGAGACGATCTTCGCGCCCGGGGCCGCGCCGTTCATCTTCCCGCCGAACAGGCCGTTGGCGGAGGTGATGCCGGCGACGTGCGTGCCGTGCTCGGACTCGATGACGCCGATGTTGACGAAGTCGACCTTCTTGCCGACCCAGTCGCCGCCGTAGGGGTCCATCGGCACGTCCTTGCGGATCTGCACGACGAACGGCTGGCGCTCGACGACGTCGGTCGCCGGGTTGTCGGTACCGAAGTAGCCGACCTGGTAACCGTCCTTGTACGGCTTCATCGGCGTGTCGTCGGTGAAGTCGAAGTTGTTGTTCAGGTCGACCCGGACCGTGCCGGCCGCCGCGTCGTACAGCACGCCCCACGAGTCGGTGGTGTCACCGTCGCGGTTGGCGTCACCGGCCGCGTCGCCGCCGGCGGTGTACGACTCCTTGAAGGTGCTGATCTGGTACGAGCCGGCCGGCGCCGTCCAGGTGCGGCCGCCGTAGGCGAAGGAGGCCCCGGACACCGAAGTGACCATCGGGCGCCAGGTGTTGTCGCTGTCGACGATCGGGTCGGTCGCGGTCACCCAGTCGACGATCTTGCGCTCGCCGGTGGTGGTCTTCTGCAGCGCCGGGTGGCCCAGGTCCACGCCCGAGTCGAGGATGCCGATGGTGACCCCGCGGCCGTCCGCCTTCGGGTGGTCCTGCACGAAGTCGACGGCACCGGTCTCGAAGGACGGGTTGTACGGGTTCTCGGCGGGCGTCTTCTTGCCGGGCGCCGGGTAAGTGACCGTCGAGGAGCCGGACTTCGCGCCCCGGGCGGTGTCCGCGGTGGGCGTCGGGTCGTCGAGCTTGATCTCCTGGCGCAGGTCGATGGCCTGCACGGAGGACAGCTTCGCGGCGGCGGCGATGGCCGCGTCCGCCTGGCCCGTCGGAACGGTGGCGCGGACGTAGCCGAGCTTGTCGTAGGTCCGGCCGACGGAGCCGCCCTTGACCGCGTCCAGCTTGTCCGCGACCTGCTCGGTCTGGCCGGGCGTGGTGGCGACCATCATCGTGACGGTCTTGTCGCCGTCCGCCTTGGCCGCGGCGAGCCGGTCGGCGTCGTCGGAACCGAGCTTCTCGTCCGCGGACTTGACGCCCGGGTCCGCCGTGGCGGGGGCCTGGCCGGCGGAGAAGGCCATGGGTATCGGTCCCGCCGCGGACAGCGCGGCCACCAGACCGGCGGCCACGGCGATACGGACCACGCGTCTGGCGCCGGTTATGGGTTCACGCTGAGGGGTGAGGGTCATCGGCATCCCTTGCAGGTAAAGGAACGAGCGCGGTGCGACGGGCCCGATCGGCCCTGGTCGCGATCGTCCGGACTACGGCCCCGGACGGTCGCTCAGCTTTACCCAAGGGGCAAGTGTTTGGGGAGGGTTGACCGAAACAAGATGAATGTATGGGGAAAACCCCCGATGGATTTTACGGACACGAGTGGTCATCCTGTGACATTCCTGTGAGCGTTTCTCGGGAACTCCGGGCACGGAATGTCCACTTGAGTGAACGGGTGATCACACTTCGGGTTAACCTCGCCGGGTGCGCCAGAAGTTGAGGGTGGCGGCCTATGCCGTCTGCGTCCGCGAGGGGCAGGTCCTGCTCGCCCGGTCGTCCGCGCCCGACGGTACCCCCGAGTGGGTGCTGCCCGGCGGCGGCATGGAGCACGGCGAGGACCCGTACGACACCGTCCGGCGGGAGCTGGCGGAGGAGACCGGCTATCGGATCGAGGTCACCGGCCTGCTCGGGGTGGACTCCGTCCGGCACGCCGTCCGGCGCACGGGGCTGCGCCGCGCCACCGACCACCACGGCGTGCGGCTCGTCTACGAGGGCCGGGTGGTCGGCGGCGAACTGCGCAACGAGGTCGGCGGATCCACGGACCTGGCCGCCTGGCAGGACCTGACGGCCGTGCCCGGCCTGCCCCGGGTGCCGCTGATCGACGTGGCGCTGACGCTGTGGCGCGGGCGTCCGGCCGCGGGACACCTGGGAACGGCCCCGGAGTAGGTCTGCCCTGCCGGAGCGCGGGTGCCCTCCGCGGGCGGCCGTGCCCGCCGGGGAGCTGCCGTGCTACCCCGGAAAATGAACGCGCAGTGACCGCCCACGGGCCGTTCGACGAGCGGTCGCGGACCTCCCGGGTGGTCCGTGATCCACGTACGGCGATGGGTGTCGCACGTTGCGGCCTCGTTCACGCCCAGGTCACCCCCGGTGCCAAGCATCCGGTACGAGTGGGCGGTTCGCCATCGGCGGGCGCCCGCGACCACCGCCGACGCGTTCGCACCCTGGGGAGATCGCGCCATGTCGCGCATACGCTCAGTGACCACGTCCGTGCCGGGAGTCGACCGGCGCTCCGTCCTCGCCGCCACCGCGGCCGTGTCCCTCGCGGCGGGCGTCGGCTACGCCCTGCGGCCCGCCGACAGCCAGGCCGCGCCCGCGACCGTCCCCCAGGCCGCGCCGGCCGCCGACGTTCCCGCCGGCGAGGCCCCCTCGCCTCGTCCCGCCCCACGGCGGCCGCCGCCCTCGCCCCGTACACCCGGGGCACCACCCTGGCGACCGTCGCCGCCCCGCGCACCGCCTCCGGCTACCGCCGGCTCGGCGACGGCCCCGGCTGGCGGCGCGTCGTCCGCGACGACCTGGCCGCCGCCAAGGCGGGCCGCGCGGACCGCCGTACCGCGCTCGCCGCCTTCGTGCAGCTCACCGACCTGCATCTGATCGACAGTCAGCACCCGCTGCGGCTGGAGTTCCTGCGCTCGGCCGACGTCGACCGCTGGCGGCCGCACGAGGCGCTGACCGTGCACGGCGCCGTCTCCCTCGTCGAGCGCGTCGACGCGCTGCGCGCCGGCCCCGTCACCGGTTCGCCGCTGCACTTCGCGATGACCACCGGCGACAACACCGACAACAACGCCCGTACCGAGCTGGAGTGGTTCCTGACCGTCATGAGCGGCGGCCGCATCACCCCGAACTCCGGTGACCCGCGGCACTACGAGGGCGTGCAGAACTCCGGCCTCAAGCTGTACTGGCAGCCCGACCAGGCCCTGCGCGACGCCGACAAGCAGCGCGGCTTCCCGCACCTGGCGGGCTTCCTCGCCGCCGCGACCCGGGAGCTGCACAGCCCCGGCCTGAACCTGCCCTGGTACTCGACCGTCGGCAACCACGACGCCCTGCCGCTCGGCTGCTACGGGCACGGCGACTCCTACCTCGCCGAGTACGCGGTCGGCGGCAGGAAGCTCATGACCCTGGACCCGGCCGAGGGGGTGAAGCTGGAGCGGCTCATCTCCGGGGCCACGGACCCCATGGGTACGGCCTTCCGCGACCTGCTCGAGGCGCACGCCCGCGACATGCGCCGGGTCACCCCGGACGAGCGCCGTGCCCCCTACACCCCGGCCGACTACCTCAAGGCCCATCTGGACCCCGCGTACACCGGTCCCGGCCCGCTCGGGCACGGCTACTCCGCGGCGAACCTGTCGGCCGGCACCCAGTACTACAGCTTCCGGATCGCCGACGACGCGCTCGGCGTCAGCCTCGACACCACCGACCCGGGCGGCCACTACGAAGGCTCCGTCGGCACCGCCCAGCTGAAGTGGCTGGAGCGGACCCTGCGGGAGCACGCGGACTCTTACGTGATCGTCTTCAGTCATCACACCAGCGGCTCCATGTCGAACACCCGCCCGGATCCGGCCCGGCCGCACGAGACCCGGCACTCCGGCGCCGAGGTCGTCTCCCTGCTCGGCCGCCACCGCAACGTGCTGGCCTGGGTGAACGGCCACATCCACCGGAACGTGATCACCTCGCACACGTCCGCCGCCGGGCACTCCTTCTGGGAGATCTCCACCGCCTCCCATGTCGACCACCCCCAGCTCGCCCGGGTGATCGAGCTCACCGACAACAAGGACGGGACCCTCTCCGTCTTCACCACCCTGATCGAGTCCGCCGCCCCGCACCGCACGGACTTCGCCGACCTCTCCCAGACCGGCCTCGCGGCCCTCTACCGCGAGCTGGCCTTCAACACCCCGGGCGCCCGCACGCAGCGGGCCGGCGAAGCACGGGACCGCAACACCGAACTGGTGCTCAGGAAGAGCTGAGCGCGGCGTCGGGCGGAGCCCCGCGACGGGAGTGGACGTGTCGACGAGCTGCCACGGACACGAAGTACGGAGTTCACGCTCAAGCAATGTCGGTATCGCCTCATATCGGCTAACCCGCACTTCACGGGGATGGCCAGATATTTGTGCAAGGCGGGTGGTCGTGTGCGTACCGGACGCGGACTGCGGGTGCTGTCGGTCTACGAAGGCTTCTTCTCCGGCGGTGCCCGGATCGTGCACAGCGATGTGGTGCTGGGGCTGCGAGAAGGCGGACAGTACCAACGGGTCCTGAGCGTGTACGCGGAGGTGCACCGCGAGGCCACCCGGCAGCTGATGGAGGACGACGCCTGCTACCGGGCGCTGACCGCGGCCGGGGTGGGGGTCGGCTCACTCGGCCGTACGCTCGGCGGGAGAGGTGATTCGGCCGTTTTCAGCGGCCCGGAACTGGCCGAAACAGCGCGTGCGATGGCGGATGTCGACGTGATCCTGTCGCTCAAGGAGCAGCCCCTGTCCCTGCTCAACCAGGCGGGCCTGCCGCGCCGCCCGGTGGTGGTCGCACTGCACCGCTCGGACCCCGAGAACCAGGGCCCGGCGCTGGACGAGCTGCGGACCGCCATCGCCGACGGCACCGTGGCGGCCTGTGTCTGCTGCGCCGAGTCCACGCGGGCCGCGTACCAGGCCGCCGGGGTTCCCGCGGAACTGCTGCACGTGATCCCGAACGGGGTGGACCTGGTGCGCTTCCGGCCCGACCCGGCCCGCCGGGTCGCGCTGCGCGCCGAGCTCGGCATCCCGGACACCGCGCCGGTGGTCGTCCTGGCGGCCCGGTACGCGGCGATGAAGAACGTCCCGCTGTTCCTGCGGGCCGCCCGCGCCTGGCTGCGCGACCGGCCGGACGGGCACGTGCTGTTGTGCGGGGCGGGCATGACCGGCGCCAACGCGGAGCTCGGGGCGGACATCGCGGACGCCTTCGGCGGCGAGTGCCCGCCGGCCGGGCGGGTGCACCTGCTGGGGGTGCGGCGCGACATGGAGGTCGTGTACGCCGGGTCCGACGTGGTCGCGCTGACCTCGTCCTGGGGCGAGGCGGCCCCGCTGTGCCTGATCGAGGGCATGATGTGCGGCGCGGTCCCGGTGACCACCGACGTGGGGGACAGCTCGGCGATCGTGAACGGGCTCGGGTTCGTCACCCCGCCGGACCCGCAGGCCGTGGCCCGCGCCTGGGACGAGGCGGTCGCGGGGCGCGGCGCCCTCGCACCGGCCCTGGCGGCCGCCCGCGAGCGCTTCAGCCGGACCCGCATGATCGCGTCGTACGCCGAGCTGATCGACCGCGTGCACGCGGGCGCCACCCGTCCGTCGCTCCCGGAGACGCTGTAGGACGGGTCCCGGGAGCGCGGGACGCACGAGGAGGGACCGCCGGCTCGGCCCGGTGGCCCCTCCTCCCCCTCCTGGTGCCGCCCCGGTCCGTCACTACCGGGGCAGCACCACGACATACGCGGCGGGCTCACGGTCGCGCGACGCCATCAGCGCCGTACGGATCACCGCCGCCTGCTCCTCCATCGCGTCCCTGAGCCGCTTGGGGGTGACGTGGACGACCGTGATGCCCAGCCGCTCCAGGTGCTCGCGCTTGCGGGCGTACTCGGACCACAGCGCGTCCTCGTCCCGGCGGGGGGCGCGGGTGTCCAGCTCCACCGCCACCGCCTGCTCGGGCCAGTAGGCGTCCAGGCCGCCCAGGTGCGGGCCGCCCGGCAGCCGCAGGTCGACGTTCCAGACGGGGTCGGGCAGACCGTACGCGCCGACCATCCGGTACAGGCGGTCCTCGGCGACCGCCCGGCGCTCGGCCACCAGCGAGTCCACGGCGTCCACCACATGCGCGCGCCCGAGCAGCCCCGCCTGATTCAGCTCCCGTACGACGACCGAGGGTTCGCAGCGGCCGCCGTGGACCGCCTCGGTCAGCAGACGGCGTACGGTGTCCGCGTCCGCGATGCCTGCCACCGCGTCGGCCAGGGCGCGCGGGACGGGGGCCAACGGCAGACCCGTGACCTGGTCCGGGACGGGCAGGTCCGCGGTGCGCACGATCCGCGCGCAGCCCGCCGAGCGCAGCCGCCGCAGGCGCGGGACCAGGACGTCGAGATGCTCCAGGGACGGCAGCGGGGGAGTGCCGGCGAAGCCGTGCAGGGTCAGCGCCGCCAGCCCCGTGATCATCGTGTCGGCGTAGTACGGACGGTGGGGTTCGTCCGCGCTCGGCTGCGCCGGCACCGCGGGGCGTGCCGACTCGCGGGCCGCGTACATGAGCACCGCGTGCAGTCGTTCCTCACTGGTCGGTGGGCCGGGACGGAGCAGGAACACGCCCGGCAGGAGCTGCTGCCAGGGGCCGCCGGCCCGGCACCGCTCGTTCGCCTCGGCGGGCGGGACGCCGTGGGCGCGGAGCTGGTGGGCCGTCATGACACGGCGGTGCACCTCGAAGGGGCGGCGCACGGGGCGGGGGGAGAGCGGGGGGAGCGGGGTGTTGTGGTTCATGACCCGGAGGTTCCCGTGCCCGGTCCGCCCCGTAACCCGTGTTACACAGCTGTTGACAAATGCGGACAAGGTGGCACTAAAGGACGGGTGTTCGGGTGCCGAAAAGGCGCGGAAAACCCCTGGTCCGTTCGGGGCGGACCAGGGGTTACGGTTCCTATTGCCTGAATTCCGTAACGGCTATTTCCTGAATTCCGGAACAGCTGCGGAGTGTGCGGTCCCGGGGGCTCAGGCGTCCGCCGCCGCGTCGCAGGCCTGTCCGCGCAACGCGCGCGCCAGGTCGTCCCGCGCCTCCAGCACCAGCCTGCGCAGCGCCGGAGCCGCCTTCTCGTGGGCCGACAGCCAGGCGTCGGCGGCGTCCAGCGTCTCCTGGGAGTCCTGGAGCGCGGGGAACAGGCCGCGCACCACGTCCATGCCGATCTGGATGGACCGCTCGGACCACACCCGGTCGATGACCGCGAAGTACTTCTGCGTGTACGGCGCGAGCAGATCCCGCCGGGAGGGCTGGGCGAAGCCCCCGATCGTGGCCTCGACGAGCGCGTTGGAGAGCGCGTCCGACTCGACCACCTGCGCCCAGGCCTGCGCCTTGACCGCCGCCGAGGGACGGGCGGCCAGACAGCGGACCTGGTGGCGCTTGCCGGACGCCGTGTCGTCGCGGGCCAGTTCGGCGGCGAGCACCTTCTCGTCCGCGACCCCGTGCGCCGCCAGCGGCTCCAGGAACGCCCAGCGCAGCTCCTGGTCGACCACCAGCCCCTCGATCTCCTCCGTCCCCTCCAGCAGGTCCTTCAGCAGCTGGAGGTCGGCCGGAGTGGACGCCGCGGTCGCGAAGAACCGCGCCCACGCCAGCTGGTGTTCGCTGCCCGGCTCGGCCGACCGCAGCTCGGCCAGCGCGCCGTCCGTGAGCAGCCGCCCGCCCGTCTCGCGCCACTGCGGTGCCACATAGTTGACCAGCGCGGAGTCGGCCCAGGCGTGCAGCATCTGGAGCACGCCGATGTCCGACTCGCGGCCCGCGAAGCGCAGCACCAGATCGACGAAGTCCCGGGCCGGCAGCAGCGCGTCCCGGGTCAGGTTCCACAGCGCCGACCAGCACAGGGCGCGGGCCAGCGGGTCGGTGAGGTCGCCGAGGTGGGCGCGCAGCGTCTGGAGCGAGGTGTCGTCGAAGCGGATCTTGCAGTACGTCAGGTCGTCGTCGTTGACCAGGACCAGCTCCGGCGTCTGCGCCCCGGCCAGCTCCGCCACGACCGTACGCGGGCCGTCGACGTCCGCCTCCGCGCGCGCGTAGCGCTCCAGGGCGCCGTCCGCCGTACGCCGGTACAGGCCGATCGCCACCCGGTGCGGGCGCAGC
The DNA here is from genome assembly GCF_040296125.1 of Streptomyces sp. NPDC002265. Taxonomy (NCBI): domain Bacteria; kingdom Bacillati; phylum Actinomycetota; class Actinomycetes; order Kitasatosporales; family Streptomycetaceae; genus Streptomyces; species Streptomyces sp. NPDC002265. Next base: position 10,120 of record NZ_JBEOWS010000010.1, read on the forward strand.
TCGGGGTGGGACTCGGCGGCGTCCTGGAGCACGGCCAGCTCCGCGACCCGGCCCTGCTCGTCCAGCAGCACCTGCGGGGTCAGCGAGTTGACGCCGGCCGTCTGGAGCCAGGAGCGGGCCCATGCGGCCATGTCCCGCCCGCTGGTCTCCTCCAGCACCGACAGCAGGTCGCCCAGCCGGGTGTTGCCGTAGGCGTTGCGCTTGAAGTAGCGCCGGGCGCCTTCCAGGAACGCGTCCTGGCCGACGTACGCCACCAGCTGCTTCAGGACGCTCGCGCCCTTGGCGTAGGTGATGCCGTCGAAGTTGAGCTTGGCGTCCTGCAGGTCGCGGATGTCCGCGGTGATCGGGTGGGTGGAGGGCAGCTGGTCGGCGCGGTAGGCCCAGGCCTTGCGGCGGTTGGCGAAGGTGATCCAGGCGTCGGTGAAGCGGGTCGCGCCGACGTTGGCGAAGGTGCCCATGAAGTCGGCGAAGGACTCCTTCAGCCACAGGTCGTCCCACCACACCATGGTGACCAGGTCGCCGAACCACATGTGCGCCATCTCGTGCAGGATGACGTTCGCCCGCGCCTCGTACGACGCCTGGGTCACCTTCCCGCGGAAGATGTACTCCTCGCGGAAGGTCACCAGGCCCGGGTTCTCCATCGCGCCGAGGTTGTACTCCGGCACGAACGCCTGGTCGTACTTGCCGAACGGGTACGGGTAGTCGAAGTGGTCGTGGAAGAAGTCCAGCCCCTGCTTGGTGACCAGGAAGACGTCGTCGGCGTCGAAGTAGGGCGCCAGGCCCTTGCGGCACAGGGCGCCGAGCGGGATCCGCAGCGTCGTGCCGTCGTCGAACGTACGGGAGTAGGAGTCGGTCACATAGTGGTACGGGCCCGCCGTCACACAGGTGATGTACGTGGAGATCGGCTTGGTCTCGGCGAACCGCCACACCCCGTCGGTGAGTTCACCGGCGCCGTTGCTCCACACCGTCCAGCCCTCCGGCGCCCGCACCTCGAACCGGAACGGGGCCTTGAGGTCGGGCTGCTCGAAGTCGGCGAAGACCCGGCGGGCGTCGGCCGGCTCGTACTGGGTGTACAGGTACACCTCGCCGTCCTCCGGGTCGACGAAGCGGTGCATGCCCTCGCCGGTGCGGGAGTACGCGCACTGCGCGTCGACGACCAGTTCGTTGTCGGCGGCGAGGTCCTCCAGCAGGATCCGCGACCCGTCGAAGACGGCCCCCGCGTCGAGGTCGCGGCCGTTGAGTGAGACGGCCGTCACACTCGGCGCGACCAGGTCGGCGAAGCTCGTCGCGCCAGGTTCGGCGCACCGGAAGCGGATCGTGGTCACCGAGCGGAAGGTGCGCGGCTCCCCGTCCCCGTCGCCGACGGCGGAGCGCAGGTCGAGGGACACCTCGTACCCGTCGACGGACAGCAGGGCGGCCCGCTCCCGGGCCTCGTCACGGGTCAGATTCTCACCGGGCACGGGCGGCACTCCCTCTGGATGTGTCGGACACGTCATGGGACACGACGGAACAGGACCGATCCTGCCATGCACCCCTGACGCCGGGCACGAGGGAATGCGGCGGCACAGGCCGGTGTTGCCAATCCCCGAACCTCGCGTATCCCTAGGAGAGCCATGTCCGACACCGCTTCCGTGTCCGCCAAGACCCCCGTCGACTTCTGGTTCGATCCGCTGTGCCCCTGGGCGTGGATGACGTCCCGGTGGATGCTGGAGGTCGAGAAGGTCCGCGACATCGAGGTCCGCTGGCACATCATGAGCCTGGCCGTGCTGAACGAGGACCGGCTGGAGGAGCTGCCGGAGGAGTACCGGGACATGCTCGAGACCAAGGCGTGGAAGCCGGTGCGCGTGGTCACCGCGGCCTGGCAGAAGCACGGCGCCGACGTCCTCGGCCCGCTCTACACCGCCCTCGGCACCCGCTTCCACAACAACGGCGAGGGTCCCACCCTGGAGGCCATCGCCGCCGCCCTGGCCGACGTCGGCCTGCCCGCCGACCTGATCGACTACGCCGAGCAGAAGGACTTCGAGTTCGACGCCGAGCTGCGCGCCTCCCACAAGGAGGGCATCGAGAAGGTCGGCCAGGACGTCGGCACCCCGGTCATCGCCGTGCCCGGCTCCGACGGCGAGCAGATCGCCTTCTTCGGCCCGGTCGTCACCCCCGCCCCCAAGGGCGAGGAGGCCGCCCGCCTCTGGGACGGCACCCTCGCGGTCGCCTCGGTCCCGGGTTTCTACGAGATCAAGCGCACCCGGACCAAGGGCCCCGACTTCAGCAACCTCTGAGCGGCAGGGGCCGCCCGGGGGCGGTCACGGTGTCTCGGGCGGGGCGGGCACCCGGAAGCTCTCCGGCAGGCTCGCCCCGTCCCGCTTGGCGTACCAGCGCTGGAAGCGGAGGCAGCCGGCGGCGGTGCAGCGCCAGAAGTCGTGCACGTACCGGTCCTCGACGAGGGCGCGCACGGCGTCCTTCTCCTCGTCCGTCAGCGGTCTGAAGTCCTGCATGTCCCCGCAGTTGCGGCAGTCCAGGTACTTGGTGGTCACCCGTGCCTCCGTCCTGTCGCTCCTCTCGTACCACCGGAACGACGGCGCGCGCCACGGCACGGACGCAGGCTCGCGCGACGCCGAAGGGCCCACGCGCGGCAGACGCGAGGGCCCTTCGGCGTGGCGACGAGCGTTCAGCCGCGGGCGCGGGAGCGCTGCCTGGCGTAGCCGGCGGCCGCCAGGAACACCGTCATCGCGCCCGTCGCGTACAGCTGCACACGGGTGTCGGGCTCACGGGCCATCAGGACGAAGATGCCCGCCATCCCGGCCAGCGCCACCCAGGTCAGGACCGGGAACGCCCACATCCGCACGGCGAGTTTCTCCGGCGACTCCTGCTCCAGCCGGCGGCGCAGCCGCAGCTGCGAGACGGCGATGAAGAACCAGACGACCAGGATGACCCCGCCGATCATGTTCAGCAGCCAGGGGAAGACGTCGTCGGGCCGCCAGTAGCTGAGGACCACGCAGCCGAAGCCGAAGACGCAGGAGGCCAGTACGGCCACGCGCGGCACCCCGCCGGACACCCGGCCCAGCGCCTTCGGGCCCTGGCCGCGCTCCACCAGCGAGTACGCGATGCGCGAGGAGCCGTAGATGTTGGCGTTCATCGCGCTCAGCAGCGCCACCAGCACGACCACGTTCATCAGCTGGCCGGCGCCCGGGATGCCGAGGTGGTCGAGGGCGGCGACGTACGGGCCCTTGTCGACGACCTCCTTCGAGTCCCAGGGGACCAGGGTGACGATCAGCGCCATCGACCCGATGTAGAACACCGCGATGCGCCACATCGCCGTACGGACCGCACTCGCCACCCCCTTGACCGGGTTCTCCGACTCGGCGGCGGCGATGGTGACCGTCTCCAGGCCGCCGTAGGCGAAGACCGAGGCGAGCAGGCCGATCACCAGGCCCTCGCCGCCGTTGGGGAGGAAGTCGGTGAGGTGGGAGACGCCAGGGGAGTCGGTGCCCGGCAGCACGCCGGCCACGGCCAGCCCGCCCAGCACCAGGAACAGGCTGATCGCGCCCACCTTCAGGGCCGCGAACCAGAACTCGAACTCGCCGAAGTTCTTCACCGCGGCCAGGTTCGCCCCGCAGAAGGCGACCATGAACAGCGCCACCCAGGCCCACTCGGGGGTGCCCGGCAGCCAGCCCGTGACGATCTTCGCGGCGCCGATGCCCTCCAGACCGACGGCCGTGCACAGCAGCACCCAGAAGGACCAGCCGGCGGTGAAGCCCGCCCAGGGGCCGATCGCCCGCTCGGCGTGCGCGGAGAAGGAGCCCGAGGACGGGTGCGCGGCGGACATCTCGCCGAGCATCCGCATCACCAGCATCACGAGGAGGCCGGAGACGGCGTAGGCGACGACGATCGACGGCCCGGCGGCGGCGATGCCGGCGCCGGAGCCGACGAACAGTCCGGCGCCGATCACGCCACCGAGGGCGATCATCGACAGATGGCGCTGCTTCAGTCCGTGTGCGAGGGATCCGGAGGCGGAGGAGGCGTCGTCGCGCCTGTCCTGCTGCGGCGGCGTCTCGACCGTGGTGTTGTGGGGCATGGGCGCGGCTCGTCCAGTGCGTGAGAGGGCTGCGAACGCCCACAGTCTGGACAGCCCATCCGACTGCCGGGAAGGAGTGCCCGATATTCGGACACTCGCTTCACGTGCCGTGATCCTCCGGTCACACCGGAACCGGGGTGTAGTGAGAGGCGTCACCCTCGATCGCGTAGCTCTCCTTGCCCTCGATGCCCACCGGCACGTCACCGGCGACCGTCACCCGGTGCAGCCGCCGGGGCGCGCGGTCGTAGTTGTCGACGGCGTAGTGCTGGGTGATCCGGTTGTCGAACAGCACCAGCTGGTTCTCCGACCAGCGCCAGCGCAGGACGTTCTCCGGCCGGGTGACGTACGCCTGGAGCAGGTCGAGGATCTTGCGGGACTCGCCCGGCGACAGCCCCACGATCCGCTGCGCGAAACCGCCGACGAACAGTCCGCGCTCCCCGGTCAGCGGATGCACCCGGACCACGGGGTGGACCGTGCGGTACTTGATCGACGTGAACCGGGCGCGCTGGGCGGCCTGCTCCTCGTCGATCTCCTCCTGCGGCACGGCGTAGTCGTAGTCGTTGGTGTGCTCCGCCCACAGCGTGTCCGCGAACCGGCGCAGCGGCTCGGGCAGGTCGCGGTAGGCGGCCGCCGAACTGGCGATCAGCGTCTCGCCGCCGTACGGCGGGACGGTGATGCTGCGCAGCGTGCTGGCCTGCGGCGGGTTGAGGACGAAGGTGACGTCCGTGTGCCAGTGGTTGGCGGCCCGGCCGCGCTCGCTGTCGACGGGCAGCACGTTCGGGGCGCCGTCGACCGCGCCGACGGTCGGATGCGCGGTCGTCAGGTCCCCGAAGTGGCGCGCGAAGGCCTGCTGGCCCTCGTCGTCCAGGCCCTCGGCGTCGAAGGCCAGCGCCTTGTGCACATTGAGCGCCTCGCGCAGCGCGGCGGCGGTCTCCTCGTCCAGCGGCCGGGTGATGTCGACGCCGGATACCCGGGCGCCGATGTTCGCGGTGATCTTCTGGATACGTACGTCGGTCATGACGGGTGTTCCCTTCAGACGAGCGCGGGTGCGCCGGCGGTGTACTGGTTGGCGGGGCGCGGGAGGCCGTAGCGCTCCCGCAGGGTCTGGCGCGGTCCGTACTCCGTGCGGAGCAGGCCGCGGGCGCGCAGGACCGGGACGACGTGGTCGACGAAGGCGTCGAGACCGGAGGGCAGGACCGCGGGCATGATGTTGAAGCCGTCGGCGGCGCCCTGCGTGAACCACGTCTCGATCTTGTCGGCGACCTGCTCGGGCGTACCGGCGAAGGTGAGGTGGCCGCGGCCGCCGCCCAGCCGTCCGATCAGCTGCCGGACGGTGAGGCGTTCGCGCCGGGCCAGCTCCACCACGAGCGTGTAGCGGCTCTTCGCGCCCTCGATCGCGCTCTCCGGCGGCAGACCGGCGGGCAGCGGGGCGTCGAGTTCGAGGGTGCCGGGCGGCAGGCGCAGCAGGTTCTCCAGGTGGGCCACCCCGTGCCGGTGCACGATGTGCTCCTCCAGCACCTGCTCGGCGGCGCGTGCCTCGGCCTGCGTGGAGCCGACGACCGGGACGATGCCGGGCAGCACCTTGAGATGGCCGGGATCACGCCCGGCCGCGGCGGTGCGGGACTTGAGGTCGGCGTAGAAGGCCTGCGCGTCCTGGAGGGTCTGCTGGGCGGTGAACACCGCCTCCGCGTAACGGGCCGCGAACCGCTTGCCGTCCTCGGAGGAGCCCGCCTGCACCAGCAGCGGGTAACCCTGCGGGGTGCGTGGCACGTTGAGGGCGCCCTCGACGCTGAAGTACCTCCCCCGGTGCCGGGGCGGATGGATCTTGGCGGCGTCGCCCCAGATTCCGGCCGCCTTGTCGGCGACGACCGCGTCGTCCTCCCAGCTGTCCCACAGCTTGAGGGCCACGTCGAGGAACTCGGCGGCGCGCGCGTACCGCTCGGCATGGGCGGGCTCCGCGTCCAGGCCGAAGTTGCGGGCCGCCTCGGCGCCGGCGGTGGTGACGATGTTCCAGCCCGCCCGGCCGTCGCTGATGAGATCCAGGGACGCGAACTTGCGGGCCAGGTTGTAGGGGGAGTTGTAGGAGGTGGAGGCGGTGGCGATCAGACCGATGTGCCGGGTCGCCGTCGCCAGCGCGGTCAGCAGGGTGAGCGGCTCCAGGGCGCCCGAGGGCCGCTGGCCCACGCTGTTCCACAGCTGGGGTCCGTCGGCCAGGAACAGCGAGTCGAAGGTGCCGCGCTCGGCGGTCCGCGCCAGCCGGACGTAGTGCTCCAGCCGGACATGGGCGTGCGGGTCGCTCTCGGGCAGCCGCCAGGACGCCTCGTGGTGGCCGGTGTTCATCAGGAACGCGTTCAGGTGCAGTTGCCGGGTCATGCGAGGTCCTCCGTCACGCCCAGGGCGGCGAGCAGCCGCTCCCGGTACTCGCCGAGCAGCGGGTCCCGGTAGGAGCGCGGGTGCGGGCGGTCGATGGTCAGGTCGAGGCCGATGCGGCCCCGGTCGAGGACGAGCACACGGTCGGCGAGCACGATCGCCTCGTCCACGTCGTGGGTGACGAGCAGCACGGACGGCCGGTGGCGCTCCCACAGTTCGCGCAGCAGGTGGTGCATCCTGATCCGGGTCAGCGCGTCCAGCGCGCCGAACGGCTCGTCGGCGAGCAGCAGTTCGGGCTCCCTGACCAGGGAGCGGGCGAGCGCGGCCCGCTGTGCCTCACCGCCGGACAGCTCGCTCGGCCAGGCCCGCTCACGGCCGGCCAGCCCCACCTCGGCGAGTGCCGCCCGCCCCCTGTCCGTACCGTCCGTGCCCAGCAGTACGTTGTCCAGCACCCGCCGCCAGGGCAGCAGCCGCGAGTCCTGGAAGACCACGGACACCCGCTCGGGAGCCGCGAGTTCCCCGCTCCCGGTGACCTCGTGGTCCAGGCCCGCGACGGCCCGCAGCAGGGTCGACTTGCCCGATCCGCTGTGCCCGAGGAGGGCGACGAACTGCCCGGCGGGGATGTCCAGGTCGATGCCGTCGAGGACGGTACGCCCGCCGAAGGACCGGGTCAGGCCCCGCAGCCGTACGGCGGGACGGGTCAGTTGCTCAGTGTGCGGCGCCACGACAGCACCCTCCGTTCGACGAGACGGACCGCGCTGTCGGAGACCAGACCGAAGACGCCGTAGATCAGCAGACCGACGAGGATGACGTCCGACTGGCCGTAGTTCTGGGCCTGGAACATCATGTAGCCGAGGCCGCTGGTGGCGTTGATCTGCTCCAGGACCACCAGGCCCAGCCAGGAGCCGGTGACTCCGAGCCGCAGTCCCACGAAGAACCCGGGCAGCGCACCGGGGATCACGATCTCCCGGACGAACCGGAGCCTGGACAGGCCCTGCACCTCGGCGAGTTCGACGAAGCGGTGGTCGATGCCGGACAGCGCGGCATGGGTGTTCAGGTAGATCGGGATGTAGACGACGATCGCGATGATCGCGATCTTGAAGGTCTCGCCGATGCCCAGCCACAGGATGAACAGCGGGATCAGACCGAGGACCGGGATCGCCCGGTTGAGCTGCACGGTCCCGTCGATCAGCGCCTCCCCGGTCCGGCTGAGCCCGGACGCGAGCGCGAGCACCACGCCGGCGGTCAGACCGAACGCGAAGCCGTACGCCGCGCGTTCGAGGGAGGTGAGGACATCGGTGGGCAGGGTCCCGTCGGTCCACAGCCGGACCCCGGTGTCCAGTACGGTCCAGGGCGCCGGGACCGCGGCCGTGTCCAGCCGGCCTGCGGCGGAGGCCCCGGCCCACAGGGCGAGCAGCAGGAGCGGCCCGGCCAGCCGGGCGGCGGGCAGGCGTTTTCCGGGAGCCAGGCCCCGGCGTCGCCGCCGCGGCTGCTCCGTGGCCACGGCGGCGGGGGCGGCCGTGCCCAGGGTGGTGACGGTCATGGCGGTCAGCTCCGGTACTCGGCGGGTACGGACTTCGCGGCGATGCCCTCGAAGCGGTGGTCGAAGAGGGAGGAGACGTCGAACTTCTTCACGAAGCCGCCCTCCGCGAGCAGATCGGCGGTCTCCTGCTCCCAGGCGATCGCCTCGTCCCAGCTCGGCGGGAACAGCGGCTTGTTGGCGAGCGCGGTGATCGCCCGAGCCTGGGCGAGGGTCAGGTTCTGCGTCTTGACGTAGAACTCCTCGTTCCAGCGGTCGGGGTTCTCGTACTGCCACACCTGGCCCTTCGCCCACTGCGGGATGTACGCGGCGACCGCGGCAGCCTTCGCCCGGTCGGCGAGCACCGACGCGGGCGCCCACAGCAGGTTGAGCAGGTCGACGACGTCGGTGGTGATCGAACGGGCGCCCTTGGACCCGTACTGCTGGAGGTAGGCCGGCGCCTGGCTGTTGGCGAGCGGGGCGACGTCGACCTGGCCGGACTGGAGCGCGGTCAGGAACTGGTTGCTGGTCAGCGGGACCAGCGTCACGTCGTCGTACTTCAGGCCCGCCTTCTTCAGCGCGCGCAGCAGCACGACACCCTGTGCCTGCCCCTGCGAGAACGCCAGCTTCTTCCCCCTGAAATCGGCGACGGTCCGGATGTCGCTGCCGGGCTTGGTGGCGAAGAGATAGTTCGGCTTACGGGTGACGTCGATCGCGACGATCTTCGCGTCATAACCCTGGTAATGCGCCTGGATCGGCGGGATGCCCGCGTTGTTCGCCACGTCCAGGGATTTCGCCCGGAAGGCGTTGATGACATCGGGACCGGCCCCGATGTTCACCCAGCTCGACACCGTGAAAGGCAGTTCGGGCAGTTTCGCCAGCTCGAACTGCAACTGCTGCACGTTCTGGTACGAGGCGATCTTCAGGCTGGTGCCGGCCGGTACCCGGTCGGCGAGCGGGGCCGTGGCGGCGCCCTTGTCGGTGGCGGCCGCGCTGGTCTCGGCGCAGCCGCTGAGCCCGGCGACACCGGCCGCCGCACCGAGCAGCGAGGCGAGAAACACCCGACGGTCATAGGAAGAAGGCATGGGAGTACCCCTCAGGGGAAAGCGTCGAAAAGGTGCGTACGGCATTCCGGGCACGGCGGTGCCATGACGGGGAATCCGCGTGAGAAAGTCAGCCGGGAAACGGCTGGGAAGACAGCGAGAAGGGTGCGCTCCCGGCGCACCGGGGCGTCAGCAACAGAAAGTGCGACAGCTCATGCGAACATCGTCCTGTCCGGTCGGGAAGCCTGTCAACATTCGGAGTTTCTGAATTAATTCGGTTCGGACGACACGGTGAGCGGATCCCGGTAGAGGACGTCCAGGGCCACCGCGCCGCCCGCCACGGCCAGGACGAGGTCCCGGAAACCGGTGGGCGCGACGCACCCCGCCCGCTCCGCCCCCACCTCGTCCCGCAGCGCGTCGAGACAGTCCTGCCGGAACAGCACGCCCAGCTCGGTGACGACGACCCGCTCCGGGTTCAGGACGTCCAGCAGCAGCCCCGCGGCCCGCCCCGTCATCCGCGCCCGCTCCCGCAGCAGCCGGACCGCCACCGGGTTCCCGGCGTCCGCCGCGGCCAGCACCCGCATCGGGTTGTCCCCGTCGACGACCCCCGCCTCCCGGGCCCGCCGGCACAGCGTCCGCTCGCTCAACTCGGCCTGGAGGCAGCCGGTCCGGCCGCAGCCGCACGGCTCGGTGCCGCCGGCCAGCGGCAGATGCGCGACGGATCCCGACTGGGAACGGGGACCGTGGTGCACCTCGTCATGCGTGGCGAACGCGGCGTCGACCACGTTCCCCGCGAACAGATGCAGCACGCTGCGGCTGCCGCGCGCCTGCCCGAACAGGCGCTCCGCGTTGACCAACGCCCGCGCGTGGCCGTCCACATGGACCGGCAGCCCGGTGCGCGCCGCGAGGACCTCCCGCACCGGCACCTCGCGCCAGCCGAGCAGCGGATGCTCGACGACGGTGCCGGAGTCCCGGTCCACCCAGCCACCGACGGCCACCCCGACACCCAGCGGCCGGCTGCCGGCCGCCCCGGCCAGCAGCGCCGCCAGCCCCTCGGCCGCCCGCGCCAGCACCTCGTACGGCTCGGTGCCGCGGTGCTTCAGCTCCCGGCGCTCCAGCACCCGCCCGCGCAGATCGAGCAGCGCGACCGTGGTGAACGGCACCGCCACATGTACCCCGCCCACCACGAACCGGGAGTCGTCCAGGTCGAGGGGCACGTGCGGGCGCCCCGCGCCCTTGGCGCGTCCGGGCGCGGCGGCCTCGCGGACGAGCCCGATCCCGGCGAGCCGGGCCACGTGGTCGGTCACCGACGCCGGGGACAGCCCGGTCAGCCGGGCGATCGTGCTGCGCGCGACCGGCCCGTGCTCCAGCACCGACCGCAGCACGACACTGGCGCTGGTACGACGCCGGTCGCTGTCCGCGACGCGGGGCACCGGCGACGGCGCCGACGCGCGGGCCGCCGGAGTGCGGGCGGCCGGGGTGCGGGCGGCCGGGGTGCGGGAGGCCGCGGTACGCGGCAGGGAGAGGGGTGCGGGTAGGGGAGTGGGCGTGGGCATGGGGCATCTCCTCGGGAGCCGGTCCGACACTGCGCCGTCAGCTGACGTGAGGCGCGCCGGATCGCTCCGCCCGCCTCACCCGCCGAGGCGACAGGTGGCCGTGCCCTGGCGTCGCAGGTCGACATAGCGACGCGACGAGAAGTACCGGGCCTGAGCAACCATGCGGTCGAAGCTAGCAAAACGGCGGACCCCTGCCCAGACGGCGACCGACGGGCGAGACGGCCCCCACGGCACGCTCCGACGGCGTTGGTGAATCCCTACAGAAACCCGCCGTACCACTTCCCGTTGCCCATGCCACCCGACCTCAGTGACCGGCATCACGCCGGAGTGTGCGTAGCCGACGATCTTTGTCCGAAGCCCACCAAGGCCTTGATCCTCCCTTTGTCGACCACTGACGGTGATCACGCCACGACCGCTGGGATAGCGTCACGGTGTCCCTCGCCGCCCAGCCTCCGCGGAGTCCCCATGAGCACCGCTGCCGCCACTGCCACCGCCCGGCCCGGACAGGTCCTCGCCGACCTGCTCCCCGCGTCCCGCGTCCGGGACATCGCCCTCGTGCTCGGCGGCGCCGCGCTGACCGGCCTCGCGGCCCAGCTCTCGGTCCCGGTCCCGGGCTCCCCGGTGCCGGTGACCGGCCAGACCTTCGCCGCCCTGCTGGTGGGCACCTCCCTCGGCGCCGGCCGCGGCTTCCTCGCCCTCGCCCTGTACGCGGTGGCGGGCGTCGCCGGTGTGCCGTGGTTCGCCGAGGGCACCTCGGGCGGCGCCGCACCGTCCTTCGGTTACGTCCTGGGCATGCTGCTCGCGTCCGCCGCCGTGGGCGCGCTGGCCCGCCGCGGCGCTGACCGCTCCGTGCTGCGCATGGCGGGCACGATGCTGCTCGGCGAGGCGATCATCTACGCCGTCGGCGTTCCCTACCTGGCCCTGGCCACCGGGATGTCCGCCTCCGCCGCGATCGCGGCCGGCCTCACCCCGTTCCTGATCGGCGACGCGCTGAAGGCCGCGCTGGCGATGGGCGCGCTGCCCGCCGCCTGGAAGATCGCCAAGCGCTGACGCCACGGGGTCTGTCCGACAGGCCCCGGCACCCGCGCAAGCGGGAGCGGAAGAGGTTCGCCGGGTCGCACTGCGACAGCACTCCGGCGAACCTCTTCGTCGTTCCCGGGGCGGACTCGAGGCCTGCCGGGCTCACGCCTGCTGGGCTCAGGCCCGCCGGGCTCAGGCCCGCCGGGCCCGCGGTGGCCGCTGCGACCACCACAGCCCCGCCGCGCCCGCCAGGACCAGCGCCGCACCGGCCGCGCCCAGCGGCAGTACGTCACGTCCGACGCCGGTCTTGGGCAGCTCGTCGCCGCCCGGCGCCACCGGCTGGTTGTCGGTGCCGAGCAGCAGCGGGGTGGCAGGGGCGTTCGGCGACGGGTTGGACGTGCCGAACGGGACCGGTCCCTGCTGCCAGAAGGTCTTCTTCCCGTCGGCGGTCTGAACCGGCAGGCAGATCTTCCCGGTCTTGCTCAGGTCGTACGTCGCGGAGACGTCGTACGACTTCGACTTGCCCGCCGCGAGATCGCCGACGGCGCAACTGAAACCGCTGTTCGAACCGGACGGCAGATCCTTTTTCGCGATCGCCGAGCAGCCCTGGACATCCGTGACTTCGAGGCCGTCGAAACCGACCACCAAAAGCCTGATGTCACCGCTGTTCTTGGTTCCCTCGTTTTTCACCGTGGCTTTGATCGCCGTCTTCTTCGAGCCGTTGTCGACCGAGATCTTCTCCGGCAGCAGCGTGGTCAGTTTCACGCCCGCCGGGGCCTCGTCAACAGCCTTTCCCCCCTTGTCGCTACCCGGTCCCTGGTCATCGGCGACGGCCGTGAACGGAAGGATCATCACGGCCGAAAAAGATGCCGTGACCAGCGATCCCGCAATGGCCTTCATTCGACGAGAACTCATGTTCGTCCCCCTTGCGTCCCCCTGGACTGCGCCTGAATCCGCAGTACTTGAAGAGGTACCACAAGATTTCTCCGCACTATGCTGGTACGGCAGCAAGTGTGACTATTGCGTGTCAGGGGAGACCGGGCGGACTGCCGAAGAGGGGGGTGCGGCGGAAGTGCAGGGAAAATCGGGAGACTTGGGGAATCCGGGAAACCCGGGCGATGCGGGAGGCGAGGGGGGTGCGGGAAACCCGCGGAGCGGCGGAGTTCCGGGGCTGCTGGTGACGGGACGTTATCGGCTGGTCGAGAGCATCGGGCAGGGCGGAATGGGGCGGGTGTGGCGAGCCGTCGACGAAATTCTCGACCGGCTCGTCGCCGTCAAGGAAATGCGCATCGACGGACTCGACGCGGAGGACACGCGCACCCGTCGCGAACGCACCCTGCGCGAGGCACGGGCGACGGCCCGGATCGACCATCCCCACGTCGTGCGGGTGTACGACGTGGTGGACGAGGGCGAACGCCTGTGGATCGTGATGGAACTCGTGGCCGGCCGCTCCCTGGAGCGGGCCATCGCGGAGGACGGACCGCTGAGCCCGGGGGAGACGGCCCGTATCGGCCTCGGCCTCGTGGCGGCGCTGCGGCAGGTGCACGCCGGGGGCGTCCTGCACCGTGACATCAAACCCGGCAACGTCCTGGTGGAGAGCGGCGGGCGGCGCGTCGTCCTGACGGACTTCGGCATCGCCGCGATCCAGGACGCCAAGGCGCTCACCATGGTCGGCATGCTGGTGGGCTCCCCCGACTACATGGCCCCCGAGCGGATCTCCGGCCGGCACCAGGGCCCGCCGTCCGACGTGTGGTCCCTGGGTGCGACCCTCTGCGCCGCGCTGGGCGGCCGCTCCCCCTTCTCCCGCGGTACGACCCTGGCGACACTGCACGCGGTCCTCTACGAGGAGCCCGAACTCCCCGCCTCGGCCGGTCCGTTGCGCGCTCTGCTGGCCGCGCTGCTGGAGAAGGAGCCGACGGTACGGCCGTCCCTGGAGGACGTGGAATCGGCCCTGCGGCCGATCGCGTTCCCGGAGCCGACCCCGACGCTGGCGGTCGGCGGCGCGCCGGGGCTGTCCGGGGCCTCCGCGGCGGCGCAGCCCGACACGTCCACCGACGCCACGTCCCCCACCGAGCCGCAGCGACCGAACGAGCCCGCCCCGCCGACGGCGCCCGAGCCGGAACGGCAGGCACCGGGGGAGACCGGGCCGGCGGCGGGGGAGGGGGGAGACGGGCCGCGGTCGGGGTACGGGACCGGGCCGTCGACGGTGCACGAGGACCAGACGTGGACAGCGGCCGGGCCGGAGGCAGGGAACGCCGCGGCACCGGGCTCCGGGGAGGCTTCCGTCATCCCGACGGTGGCCGGTTCCGCCCCCGAGGCCGCCGGAGAGCCCGCGTCCGCGGTCCCGGCACGGGCCCCCTCCACCCCCGGTACGCCACCCGTCCCCTCGCCCGAGCCCGAGGCGCCCTCGGCGGCGCCCCAGGGCCTGACTCCGGCTGTCGGGGACCTGGATCCGGCGGCCCGGGAACCGGCCCCGGAAGCCCAGGACGCAGCTGTGGCCGACGCGGATCCGGCGCCTGGCCCCCGGGACTCGGCGCTGGCCGCCCGGGATCCGGCCTCGGACCCTCAGGACGCGATTCCGGCCGCCGGAGAGGACGCGGACCTTGGCTCTGAGGGGCCGGTCCTTGGCTCCCAGGATTCGGTCCTTGGCGCTCAGGACCTGGCCCTGGCTGCCCGGGGTTTATCCCCAGATCCCCAGGACCCGGCCCTTGTCCCCGAGGGTCCGGCCCCGACCGCAAGGGACTTGCCCCCGGTCGCCCAGGATCCGGCCCCGACCGCAAGGGACCTGCCCCCGGTCGCCCAGGACTCGGTCCCGTCCGGACAGGATCCGGCCTCCGGGGGTCGGGACACCGGCCCCGGTGTCGAGTCGCCCACCAGGGTCCTGCCCCGGCTGCCGGGGGCGTCGTCCACCCCGGTCTCCGTGGACGGCGCCCGGGTGCCGGACATCCGCGATCCGAGGCAGCCCGCTCCCGCCCCCGTACGGGAAACCGCAGCCGAAACCGTCTTCGAGGCACGTTCGGAAGCCTGGTCGGAGGCGCGCTCGGAGGCGCGTTCGGAGGTGCGCTCCGAGACCTCCTCCAGCAACGCGGGCAGCAGCGGCAACGCCCGCAGCACCGGCGATCCGGGCCGTACGGAGGACGCAGGGGTCACGGGTCCCGCCGGTGCCGCCGGCCGCACCCCGGAGTCCGGACCGCGCGCCGCGATGCCGTCCTCCCCGGCGAGGGCCCGGCGCCGTACGGCCGTCCTGGCCGCCGCCGGTGCCGTGGCCGCCACGGGCGCGGTCGTCGCGGTGGTGCTGGCGATGTCGTCCTCCCCGCCCGCGGGAACCCGTGCGGGCGGCTCCTCGCCGCAGGCCTCCGCCTCCGCCACGGCTCCGACCGGCGGCACCCCCTCGCCCACGGTCGAGGGCACCTTCCGGCCGCCCAGCCTGCCGCCGGGCGCGCACCAGGAGGCCGGCGGCTTCGCGTGGGTGACGCCCAAGGGCTGGCGGCGGGACGTGAAGACGGGCGCGGAGGTGCACTACACCTCGCCCGACGGCACCCAGGAGCTGGTGGCCAAGTCCTCGCTGGCCCGGGGCGATCTGATGGACACCTGGCGGACCTCGGAGCAGAACGCCCACCAGGGCCAGGGCTATCGCAAGATCCGTCTGGACGAGACGACGTTCCGCGGCAACCCGGCGGTCGTCTGGGAGTACACGTTCACCCTGAAGGGCGTCCAGTGGTACGCCAGACTGCTGGGCTTCGACGCGGGCGGCAAGTCGTACCAGATCAACACCTGGTACCAGCCGCAGATCGAGAGCCGGGCCGTGCGGACCTACAACCAGGTCAAGGACGGCTTCACGCTGCTGTGAACCGGCCAACCGGCCAACCGGCCAACCGGCCGACCGGCGGACCCGTGGGCCGGGGAACGCGGAAGGGGAGGGAACCCGCGGGTTCCCTCCCCTTCGGTTCACACCCGGCGTCCGGGCCGCGGGCCTCAGCCCACCGGCACCTCGTCGGCCGCGGCCGCGGCCTCGACGACGGCGGTCCGGCCGCCGCGGACCTTCTCCTTCACCAGGGCGATCACGATCACGACCGCCGCGACCCCCAGGGACAGCAGCACGGTCGTACGCCCGCTGCTCGCGCCCTCGGTGTCGGTCAGCATGTAGCCGAGCACGAAGACGATCAGCGCGGCCGCCGCCCAGGTCAGGTACGGGTACAGCCACATCTTCACGATGAGCTTCTCCGGCGCCTCGGCCTTGATGATCTTCCGCATGCGCAGCTGCGAGAAGCAGATCACCAGCCAGACGAACAGGGCGACCGCACCGGAGGAGTTGACGAGGAAGAGGAAGACCGAGTCCGGGAACTTGTAGTTGAAGAACACCGCGACGAAGCCGAAGGCGACGGAGGCCAGGATCGCCGCCCGCGGCACACCGCGGGAGGTGGTCCGCGCGAAGGCCCTGGGCGCGTCGCCGCGCTGGCCCAGCGAGAAGGCCATGCGGGAGGCCGTGTACAGGCCGGAGTTGAGGCAGGACAGCACCGAGGTCAGCACGATGAAGTTCATGATCTGACCGGCGTGCGCGATACCGAGGGAGTCGAGGGCGGCGACGTACGAGCCCTTCTCCTTGATCGACGGGTCGTTCCACGGCAGCAGGGAGACGACCACGAGGATCGAGCCGAGGTAGAAGACGCCGATCCGCCAGATGATGCTGTTGGTGGACTTCGTGACGGCCCGCTGCGGGTTCTCCGACTCGCCCGCGGCCAGGGTGGCGATCTCGCTGCCCATGAAGGAGAAGACGACGAGCAGCACACCCGTGAGGATGGCGCCCGGACCGTGGGGCAGGAATCCGCCGTGCTCGGTCAGGTTCCCGAGGCCGGCCTTGTCGCTGTGGACGCCGGGCAGCACACCGAATATGGCGAGCGCGCCGACGACGATGAACGCGCCGATGGCGACGACCTTGATCCCGGCGAACCAGAACTCGAACTCGCCGTAGGAGCTGACGGAGACCAGGTTGGTGGCGGTCAGCACCGCCATCACGATCAGCGCCCAGCCCCACTGGGGGACGCCGGGTATCCACGACTCCAGGATCTTGGCGCCGGCGGTGGCCTCCACGGCCAGCACGACGACCCAGAAGAACCAGTAGAGCCAGCCGATGGAGAACCCGGCCCAGCGGCCGAGCGCCCGGTCGGCGTGCGCGGAGAAGGAACCGGAGGTCGGGTTGGCCGCGGACATCTCGCCGAGCATCCGCATCACCAGCACGACGAGCGTGCCGACGAGTGCGTACGACAGGAGGATGCCGGGGCCCGCGGTGGCGATGCCGGAACTCGAGCCTACGAAGAGGCCGGCGCCGATGACGCCGCCGATGGCGATCATCGACAGGTGTCGGTTCTTGAGACCGGCGTGGAGAGAGGAACCGGGATCGCCGGATTCTCCGTGGCCGCTTCCGGTCTTCGGCAGGGTCGACTGCGAAGTCATGGGAGGGATTTCCTTTGCGCCACTCGAGGGGCTCCCGCACGAGCGGTGTACGGGACGGTCCAGCGAAACGGAGGGTTACGAATCCTGGAACCTTTGATTCCGGATCGTACGTCGGAAAAACCTAAGGTTCTGTAGCCCCGGTCACACCCGTCCGTCGCGCACCCAACGCTGCTGCCCCGCAACGCCCGTGTCACACTCGATCCATGCGCGTGTATCTCGGCTCCGACCATGCGGGCTTCGAACTCAAGAACCACCTCGTCGAATGGCTCAAGGAGGCGGGACACGAGCCCGTCGACTGCGGCCCCCACATCTACGACGCCCAGGACGACTACCCGCCCTTCTGCCTGCGCGCCGCGGAGCGCACGGCCGCGGACCCCGAGGCGCTCGGCATCGTCATCGGCGGCTCCGGCAACGGCGAGCAGATCGCCGCGAACAAGGTGAAGGGCGTGCGTGCGGCCCTCGCCTGGAGCGAGGAGACCGCGTCCCTTGGCCGCCAGCACAACAACGCGAACGTCGTCGCCGTGGGCGCGCGGATGCACAGCCAGGAGGAGGCGACGAAGTTCGTCGAGACCTTCCTCGGCACGCCGTTCTCCGGTGACGAGCGCCACATCCGCCGTATCGACATGCTCTCCGGCTACGAGACCACGGGCGACCTCCCGCCGATCCCGGCGCACCACCCGCAGCAGTAGCGGCAGACGCCCGGCCCCGGGGGTGACGCCCCCCGGGGTCCACAGGGCTCCACCGGTCGGGGGACCGGTACCGGCGTACGGGTGGGAAAGGACGACAGGACGTGCCAGAGGGGCACACGATTCACCGGCTCGCGCAGGACTACGCCGCCGCCTTCGCGGCCCGTGCCACGCGGGTCACCAGCCCTCAGGGCAGGTTCGGCGAGGCGGCAGCCCTTCTCGACGGCGCCGTCCTGCGCACCGCCGACGCCCACGGCAAGCACCTCTTCCTCGGCTTCCGCGACAGCGAGGACGCCGACTGGGTCCACATCCACCTCGGCCTCTTCGGCAAGGTCGACTTCGGCGACGCCCCCGCGCCGCCGCCCACGGACACCGTCCGGCTGCGCGTCGCCAACGACACCGCGTACGTCGACCTGCGCGGCCCCACCACCTGCGCGCTGATCACCCGCGCCGAGAAGCAGGCGATACACGACCGTCTCGGCCCCGACCCGCTGCGCGCCGACGCCGACCCGGCCGCCGCGTACGCCCGCGTGCGCCGCAGCCGTACGACGATCGCCGCGCTCCTCATGGACCAGAAGGTCATCGCCGGGGTGGGCAACGTCTACCGCGCCGAGGTCCTCTTCCGGCACCACATCGACCCCTACCGGGCGGGCCGGGACATCACCCCCGCCGAGTGGGACGCGATCTGGGGCGACCTGGCCGGGCTCATGCGCGAGGGCGTCCGCAACAACCGCATCGACACCGTCCGCCCGCAGCACACCCCGGAGGCGATGGGCCGTCCGCCCCGCGTCGACGACCACGGCGGCGAGGTCTACGTCTACCGCCGCGCCCGGCTGCCCTGCCACCTGTGCGGCGACGGGATCCGCACCGCCGACCTCGCCGCCCGCAACCTCTTCTGGTGCCCGACCTGCCAGCGGACCTGACCCGGGCCCGCCGACGGGCCGCCTGACCCGGCCGGCTCAGAACCCGTGCGGCAGCCAGGGGGCCACGAGCCCGCCGAACGCCGACGAGGCCTCGGCCAGGGCCCCTTGCCGCAGTTCGCGCACCCGGCCGGCCGCCGCCAGCGCGGCCAGTGACACCCCGCCGAGATACGCCGCCGCCAACTCCCGCACCGACAGGGCGAGATCGGCGGCGTCCGTGGTGCGGGCACAGGACGCGCCCTTCGCGTCCCCGGTCAGCCGCCAACGCCCCGCGTTCCACGGGCAGAAGGCGTCCTCGACCTCGAACACCACGTCCACCGGCGCCTGGTACGTCCGCGCCGCCAGTGCCGCCCCGACCTCCACCAGCCGTACGTACAACGCGTCCCGCAGCCCCAGTCGACACCGCCGGATGTCGGACACCTGGAACTGCCACGCCTCGTCGACCGGCCGTCCGCGCACCTTCAGCGAGGTCGTCAGGTCGATACCGAACAGGAAGCGCCACAGGGCCGCCTCCGACGCCGGATCGAGCGCGGCGAGATCCTGGAGGACCACCTGGCCGTCGTGCCCGGCGTCCGTCCAGCGCAGCGCGACCCGGAACCGGGCGTACCCGGTGGGCTCCCCGTCCCGCTCGGCGACCACGCACTGCAACGCCGACGCGCCGTCCCGGTCCTGCGCCGGGTCCAGCACTCCCACCCGGTCCCAGCCGGACTGCCGGGCCAGCATGCCCGCACGGGCCGGCACCGTCCGCGCGTACACCGTCTCGCACACGTCCAGGACGTCCGCCGGACGCTCGTACCGCAGACGTACGGCATCCGTGCCGTCCGGCACGGACAGCGTCGCGCGGCCGGTGTCGATCTCCGCGCTGATCCCGAACGTCGCCGGGGCGTACCCGAACCGGCCGTAGATCGCCGGCTCCGACGCGGTCAGCACCGCCAGCGGCTCGCCCCAGCTCCGCACATCGTCCAGCTGGCGTCGCATCATCGAGGTCAGCACCCCGCGCCGGCGGTGCGTGGCCGCCACGCCGACCATCGTGACGCCCGCCGCAGGCACCGAGGCGCCGCCCGGCACGGTCAGCCGGAACGCGTACGCCCCCGCCGACCCCACACAGCGGTCCCCGTCCCACACGGCGAGCGCGCGGTCGACGTCGATGAGCTCGTCGCGCCACAGCGCCACCACCTCGGCCGCCTGCTCGCCGCCGCCGAAGGCGCGCGTCAGGTTGCCGTACCACTGGTCCCAGTCGTCGCGCCGCAGCACCCGCAGCTCGGTCGCCCCCTCGGGCAGGTGAAGTGCCATGGGCCATGCGTACCAGGGCTTCGAGGGTCCGGCGAACGAATTTCCCCGTGCCCGACGCACGACGGCCTCCCGTGAAGTTCACTGTGAGGTCGAGGCTCGGACGGGGGACAAGCGGGACCTCCCGTGCCAAGCGGCAGGTCCGATGGATAGGGTCCCGAACTAATGGCAGCAGGACGAGAGCGGCGCGCAGCGGCCGAGACGTTCACGGCCCGGTTGAAGATGCAATGGCACCGGGCCCGCGTCGGCGTGCGCAGATCCGCCGTGGACTACTTCCGCGGCGACGGCTCGGACTGGATCGCGCTGGCCGGACTGCTGCTCACCATCCCGCTGATCGCGGCCACCACCCTCGCCAACTCGGTCTGGTGCTCACCGGCCGCGCTGGTCCTGCCGATCGTCGCCGGCGGCCTGCTGCTGCGCCCGGCGAGCCTGCTGGGCCTGTACGCGGCCGCGGCCACCGCGCTGATCGTGGAGTCCGTGAAACTGGGCCCCTACACCCAGGGGCCCTCCCGGGTCACCCCGGGCGTGGTCCTGGTCGTCGCCGCCTGCGGCTTCGTCGGACTACTGATCGCCCAGTTCCGCAGCCGGGTCGGCGTGCCCTGGCGGCGCGGCGGCACCATGCTGTTCGACCTGCGCGAACGCATCCGGGTGCAGAGCAAGCTGCCGAAGCTGCCCCGCGGCTGGCACCGCGAGATGGCGCTGCGCCCGGCGGGCGGCCAGTCCTTCTCCGGCGACTTCGTGGTCGCGGCCCGCACCAACGGCGGCCGCACCATGGAGGTCGTGCTGACCGACGTGTCGGGCAAGGGCATGGACGCGGGCTCCCGCGCCCTGCTGCTGTCGGGCGCGTTCGGGGGTCTGCTCGGCTCCCTGCCGCCGCACGCCTTCCTGCCGGCCGCCAACGGCTACCTGCTGCGCCAGGACTGGGACGAGGGCTTCGCGACCTCCATCCACCTGGTCCTGGACCTGGACTCCGGCGACTACGAGCTCTACTCCGCCGGACACCCGCCGGGCCTCCAGCTCAGCGCGGGCAGCGGCCGCTGGGAGGAGAAGGCCGCCGAGGGCCCGCTCCTCGGTGTCTACGACGGCGCCCGGTTCGACCCGGTCAAGGGCTCCCTGCGCCCCGGCGACGTGCTGATGCTGTTCACCGACGGCCTGGTCGAGACCTCCGACCGCGACATCGTCGAGGGCATCGACCGGCTGACCGGCGCCGCCGACCGCTATGTGGCCGGCGGCTTCCAGGGTGCCGCCTGGCACCTCATCGAGGCGGTGGCGAAGGACGTCAACGACGACCGGGCGCTGCTGCTGGTCTGCCGCGAGGGCCCGACCGCGGCGGCCGTCCGGTGACGGCGGCCATGCTGAGCCTCGCCGAGGTGGAGGCGCTGGCCCGGGCGGCCCACCAGGGACAGACCGACAAGGCGGGACGGCCGTACGCCGAACACCTGCGGGCCGTCGCCGACGGCGTGCGCGCACGCGGCGGGGACGACGAACAGATCGCGGCGGCCTGGCTGCACGACTCCGTCGAGGACGGCGCGCTGTCCGCGCGATGGCTGCACGAGGCCGCGCTGAGCGCGCGCACCAAGGACATCGTGCTCGCCGTCACCAAGCGGACCGGGGAGGACCCGGCGGCGTACGCGGGGCGCGTCCTCGCCACGCCCGGGGCGCTGCTGGTGAAGGAGGCGGACCTGGCGCACAACGCGGACCCGGCGCGCCTGGCGGTCCTCGACCCGGCCACCCGGGACCGGCTGACCGAGAAGTACGCCCACATGCGCCGACTCCTCGGCCTCACACCCTGAGGACACGCTCTGAAGCGGCGCCCCGAAGACGCGCCCCGAAGGGGTGCTCTTCAGGGGCGCGGGGAACTGCGCGACCAGCCACGACGAACCCGCGGACGCAACTCGGCGGACGCCCGACGGCGCTCGGCGAAGCGGAGTCCAAAAGCACCCAGCGGAGCGCCTACGCACCGACCTTCACGCGTTCACGCGCCACTTCCGCCGCGTCCCGCTTGAAGGCCCACGCCATCGTCGGCTCCATCGCGAACCGGAACACCCGCTGCACGGGCGGGGTGCACAGCAGGGTGACGGCCGCGGCCGCGAGGACGCTGACGAGGATCTCGCCGAGCGGCCGGTGCAGCCGGCTGTGCTCGAACCAGCCGCGGTACTCACCGGCCTTGATCAGGAAGCCGTGCAGCAGATAGCCGTAGAGCGTGCCCGCGCCGAGCGCCGTGAACCACAGCCTGCGGCCCGGTACCCAGGCGAAGAAGCAGGCGGTCAGCACCAGCGAGCAGCCGAACAGCGCCAGCTGCATCACCGGCCCGGCCCACCAGGGCGCGGCCAGCTCCTGTGCGGCGTCGCGGTGGTAGAGCCACGCGGCGTTCATCCGCGGCACCGCCCACCAGCCGAAGGCCAGCGCGAACGCGAACACCGGGACGGCGGCGATACGCACCGAGCGGCGGCGCACCAGCCGGAAGTGCTCCGGCTTCAGGCACAGCCCCAGCACGAAGAACGGCAGGAACTGAAGGACGCGTTGCAGGTCCAGGTCGTCGCCGATGGCCGGGGTGACGGACGCGAGCGCGGCCACGCCGAGCGCGACCGGCAGCGGATGGCGCACCAGCTTCCAGATCGGCGTGGTGAGCCGCCAGATGAACAGGGCGCACAGGAACCAGGTCAGGTACCAGGGGTCGAGGAGGCTGATCTCCTGGTCCGGGGCGTGGTCCACGACCCGCCTGAACAGCGGGTAGGCCGTCTCGAAGAGGACGTACGGCACCAGGACACCGGTCACGAGCCGCTTCAGCCGGTCCGGGCGCGCGTCGAAACTCCGGGAGAAGAAGCCGGAGATGATGATGAACGCGGGCATGTGGAACGCGTACACGACCATGTACACGCCCTGGAGGATCCGGCTGTCGCCCTTCAGCGGCTCCCAGGAGTGGGCCACGGCCACCAGCACGATCGCCAGGTACTTGGCGTTGTCGAAGAACGAGTCGCGCTGCTTGGGCCGATTCTGCGGTTGATCGCCGGACTCGTGCTGCTTGTTCTGCATGTCCGGCTTGTCCTGGTTGTTCTGATCCTGCTGAACATGCGGCGAGGGCGAGGCGGCGTGGAACATTTGAGGCACCCTAGCGTCGTGTGTGGGTTTCCGTAAAACACCCCACGTCAATACGGTTTATGGGCTCCGGGTACCCCGCAATTTCCCCAAGTCGACTTCGGTGTCGGCGTGATGGCGCCCACATGGTCGGCGCTCCGGCGCGGAGGTTCCTCCCTCGATGTCGCAATTCATCCATCCGAAAGGGTGCATACCGGCGCTGGTGGGGGTGCTTGCCGCGACCCCCGGCCGGTAAATCGAATTGGCTGTGCGCGGGCTGTGCGGATACCGAAACGATCTCTGCAATTTCCTGTGCGAGTGGAGCCTCGAATTGCTGTGCCCGCCCCGTCCGGCGCCCTTTCGCGCGAACGCCCGGGCCCGGTTCCGGCCGATGATGCGTCACGGGCCGCATACGCGGGCCGTGTTGGTGGCACGATGGTTCTGGCGGGGGTGCGCGATGCCGGCATCCCCAGGCCGGGAGAGCGGACCGACCGAGGGTGTGATCAGTTGTGGCCATTTCACTGTCCGTGGTGCTGCTGTTGGCGATCATCCTGGTGGTGTTGATCCGGGGCGGCTCGATCAAGGCGGGGCCCGCGATCGTCGCGATCCTGTTCGGCTTCTTCCTCGCCTCGACCGGCATGGCCCCGTCGATAAACCGTTTCCTGAACTCGCTCGCGGACACGATCAACTCGATCAACTTCTGAGCCGGCCGTTCCGGCGGGGCCGCTCGGCCCGGGGCGCGCGGGAGCGATGGCGTGTGCGCCGGAGCGGGAGACGGTGCGCCCGGCAGCACCCCGGGGCGCAAAGGAGTGATCTCGGGCGAGTCGAAGTGATCTCGGTTCCGGCGCCGGCAAACGCATCAGGGCCCGGTCGGAAGATCACTCTTCGGACCGGGCCCTGGATGCGTACAGAGCGGGCGACGGGAATCGAACCCGCGTAGCTAGTTTGGAAGACTAGGGCTCTACCATTGAGCTACGCCCGCGCGGATGTGTCGCAGGTCGGGTGACCGCGGCACACAGGCATCGTAGCGGTTCGCACGCGCTCACCGCACACTCCCTACGTCCGCCTGAAATACGGCAGCCCCGCTGCCTGCGGGCATGTACCCTACGTCTCGCACCAGACGGGGTGTGGCGCAGCTTGGTAGCGCGTCCGCTTTGGGAGCGGAAGGCCGTGGGTTCAAATCCCGCCACCCCGACCATCCGGACGGCAGTCCGGACGGATCACCCTCGCGTGATCGCCTTTGGGGGCGGGTAGCCGCTGCGGTTACTATGCAAGCTGCGCGCCCGTGTGTCTCTTGTTCTGAAGTCTCCGGGCGACGAAATCCGCCGGACCCGTCGGGTCCCGGCAGAAACCAAGAAGTCAGCCACAAGGAGACCGAACCGTGAAGAGCGCCGTGGAGACCCTGAACCCGACCCGGGTTCGGCTCACTGTCGAGGTGCCCTTCGAGGAGCTCAAGGACAGCCTCGACGCGGCGTACAAGAAGATCAACCAGCAGGTCACGGTGAAGGGCTTCCGCAAGGGCAAGATCCCGGCCCGGGTCATCGACCAGCGGTTCGGCCGCGGCGCCGTGCTGGAGGAGGCCGTCAACGACGCGCTCCCGAAGTTCTACACGGAGGCGGTCAACGAGGCCGAGCTCGCCGTGCTGGGCCAGCCCGAGGTCGACATCACGGAGCTGAAGGACGGCGAGACGCTGAACTTCACCGCCGAGGTCGACATCCGCCCGGCCCTGGAGATCCCGGACTTCTCCGGCATCGAGGTCGAGGTGGACGCCGTCGAGGTGTCGGACGAGGACGTCGAGAAGTCGGTGGAGCAGCTCCGTGAGCGCTTCGCCTCGACGAGCCCCGTCGAGCGCGCCGCCGAGGACGGCGACGTCGTCACCATCGACCTGCAGGCGAAGGTGGACGGCGAGGTCCTCGAGGACGGCGTCGCCGAGGGTGTCTCGTACACCATCGGTTCCGGCGAGCTGCTGGAAGGCATCGACGAGGCCGTGAAGGGCCTGGAGGCCGGTGGCGAGGCCACCTTCACCTCCGAGCTCAAGGGCGGCTCGGCGGCCGGCAAGGAGGCCGAGGTCACCGTCAAGGTCACCCAGGTCGCCGCCCGCGAACTGCCCGAGCTGGACGACGAGTTCGCGCAGCTCGCCTCCGAGTTCGACACCCTCGACGAGCTCAAGGGC
This sequence comes from Streptomyces sp. NPDC002265, assembly GCF_040296125.1. Taxonomy (NCBI): domain Bacteria; kingdom Bacillati; phylum Actinomycetota; class Actinomycetes; order Kitasatosporales; family Streptomycetaceae; genus Streptomyces; species Streptomyces sp. NPDC002265. The sequence goes on from NZ_JBEOWS010000010.1 coordinate 35,301, forward strand.
GACAGCCGCAAGCGCCTCGAGAACATGAAGCAGTACGACCAGGCCACGCAGGCCCAGGAGCGCGTCCTGGAGAAGCTGCTCGAGCTGGTCGAGGTCCCGGTCCCCGAGAAGCTGCTCGAGGACGAGATCAACACCCGTAAGCACAACCTCGAGCACCACCAGCTCGGCCAGATGGGCCTCGACCTCGCGAAGTACCTGGAGATCCAGGGCAAGACCGAGGAGGAGTTCGACGCCGAGACCAACGAGGCCGCGGTCAAGGGCATCAAGACCCAGTTCGTGCTGGACGAGCTCGTCAAGCGCGAGAACCTGAACGTCAACCAGGAGGAGCTCACCGAGCACCTCATGCGCCGCGCCGCGTCCTCCGGCATGTCCCCCGACCAGTTCGCCCAGGCGGTCGTCGAGGGCGGCCAGGTTCCGCTCCTGGTCGGCGAGGTCGCCCGCGGCAAGGCCCTGGCCCTGGTCGTCGAGGCCGCCACGGTCAAGGACACCAACGGCGAGATCGTCGACCTGGACGACGAGGAGGAGGCCGAGGAGGCCGCCGCCGAGACGGTCGAGGCCGTCGTCGAGGCCGCCGAGGTCGAGGAGAAGCCCGAGGCCTGAGCCTCGCGCCGCTTCTGACACACGCAGGACGAAGGGCCCCGGGACGCACTGCGCCCCGGGGCCCTTCGCCGTAGCTCCGTGCGCCCGTGCGCCCGTGCGCCCGTGCAAGCGGCTGCCCGGCTGCCCGGCTGCCCGTGCGCCCGTACAACCGGCTGCCCGGCTGCCCGGCTGCCCGGCTGCCCGTACAACCGGCTGCCCGGACGCCCGGCAGGCGAGTCGCCCAGCCATCGCTCGCCCGCTCGCCCCTGCACCCGCCCGCTCGCCCGCCAGGGAACCGTGAGACCGGCCGGCCGTCCGCGAACCGCGCGCACGGGCCCGGGGCGGCTCCGGCCGTGCGGCCGCCCGCCCGGCCGCCCGGGCTGCGGTCGCCCGGGAACCGTGAGACCGTGTGGCCGGGCGGACGTCCCGCGAGCCGCGAGACCGTACGCCCCGCGGCCACCGGCGCCGCGGAAGACCCCCGCAGCCCGCATTCCGCCCCGCCCGGCCGGGCGACCTGCGCTCACAGCGAACAGTTCCCTTTGCGGGATTCCCCGAAGGGACCCGCGCGTTAGGGTCCATGAGTACGAGGGCAGGGGAGTCCCCGGAAACGGCCGGACGGCCCTGCGCCCCGGCAGTACACGTGAGACGGCCCGGCGCCGTCGTAAGACGAGCAGGTGGATACGTGACGAATCTGATGCCCTCCGCCGCCGGCGAGCCTTCCATCGGTGGTGGCCTCGGCGACCAGGTCTACAACCGGCTGCTCAACGAGCGGATCATCTTCCTCGGCCAGCCGGTCGACGACGACATCGCGAACAAGATCACCGCACAGCTCCTTCTCCTGGCCGCCGATCCGGACAAGGACATTTTTCTGTACATCAACAGCCCCGGCGGTTCGATCACGGCCGGCATGGCGATCTACGACACGATGCAGTTCATCAAGAACGACGTGGTGACCATCGCCATGGGTCTCGCGGCCTCGATGGGCCAGTTCCTGCTCAGCGCGGGCACGCCCGGCAAGCGCTTCGCGCTGCCGAACGCCGAGATCCTGATCCACCAACCCTCCGCGGGCCTGGCCGGCTCGGCCTCCGACATCAAGATCCACGCCGAGCGGCTGCTGCACACCAAGAAGCGCATGGCCGAGCTGACCTCCCAGCACACCGGTCAGACGGTCGAGCAGGTCACCCGCGACTCGGACCGCGACCGCTGGTTCGACGCCTTCGAGGCCAAGGAGTACGGCCTCATCGACGACGTCATCCCGACGGCCGCCGGCATGCCGGGCGGCGGCGGTACCGGAGCGGCTTAGTACGGGCCCATTCGGGCCCGTACCAAGCCCGGCTTCCATGGGTGGCCCGCCGTGGTCCCCTGGCGGCCCTGTGCGGGTCCGTTGACAGGGCTTGGTCCCTCTTTGGGGCCGCACGCCGTTTCAGCCGTCAGCCACCGCCCCAGCCCCTCTCAGGAGACACCGTGAACGACTTCCCCGGCAGCAGCCTCTACGACGGTGCGCGCGCCCAGTACACCGGGCCCTCGGCCGAGTCCCGCTACGTCATCCCGCGCTTCGTGGAGCGCACCTCCCAGGGCATCCGCGAGTACGACCCGTACGCGAAGCTCTTCGAGGAGCGCGTGATCTTCCTCGGCGTGCAGATCGACGACGCCTCCGCCAACGACGTCATGGCGCAGCTGCTGTGCCTGGAGTCGATGGACCCCGACCGTGACATCTCGGTCTACATCAACAGCCCCGGCGGCTCCTTCACCGCGCTGACTGCGATTTACGACACCATGCAGTTCGTGAAGCCGGACATCCAGACCGTCTGCATGGGGCAGGCGGCCTCCGCCGCGGCGATCCTCCTCGCGGCCGGTACGCCGGGCAAGCGCATGGCCCTGCCGAACGCGCGCGTGCTGATCCACCAGCCCTACAGCGAGACCGGCCGCGGCCAGGTCTCGGACCTCGAGATCGCCGCGAACGAAATCCTGCGGATGCGCGCGCAGCTGGAGGAGATGCTGGCCAAGCACTCCACCACGCCGATCGAGAAGATCCGCGAGGACATCGAGCGCGACAAGATCCTCACGGCCGAGGACGCGCTCGCGTACGGCCTGGTCGACCAGATCATCTCCACCCGGAAGATGAACAACAGCAGCGTCCGCTGACGCTCAGGCATGTATCGTCTGCCGCCCCTTGGCAGGATCGCACGCCGTGCGCGGCAAGGTGCACGACAAAGTGAACCGTGCCAAGGGGGGCCCGAACGGGGGGCTCGGCAAGGTACCGTCGGACATAAGGCAGCACCAGGAGCCGCTGGACTCGTAAGAGTCCAGGCGTCTCCCAGGCGAAGGGGAAGCACACCGTGGCACGCATCGGTGACGGCGGCGATCTGCTCAAGTGCTCGTTCTGCGGCAAGAGCCAGAAGCAGGTCAAGAAGCTCATCGCAGGCCCCGGTGTGTACATCTGCGACGAGTGCATCGATCTCTGCAACGAGATCATCGAGGAAGAGCTCGCGGAGACGAGCGAGGTGCGCTGGGAGGAACTCCCCAAGCCCCGCGAGATCTTCGAGTTCCTCGAGGGGTACGTCGTAGGCCAGGACGCGGCCAAGAAGGCCCTGTCCGTCGCGGTGTACAACCACTACAAGCGGGTCCAGGCCGGTGAGAACGGCGGCGGTCAAAGCCGCGAGGACGCCATCGAGTTGGCGAAGTCCAACATCCTGCTGCTGGGTCCCACGGGCTCCGGCAAGACGCTCCTCGCGCAGACCCTCGCCCGTATGCTCAACGTCCCGTTCGCCATCGCCGACGCGACGGCGCTGACGGAGGCCGGCTATGTCGGCGAGGACGTCGAGAACATCCTGCTCAAGCTGATCCAGGCGGCCGACTACGACGTCAAGAAGGCCGAGACCGGGATCATCTACATCGACGAGATCGACAAGGTCGCACGCAAGAGCGAGAACCCGTCGATCACGCGTGACGTGAGCGGCGAGGGTGTGCAGCAGGCGCTGCTGAAGATCCTGGAGGGCACCACGGCCTCGGTCCCGCCGCAGGGCGGCCGTAAGCACCCGCACCAGGAGTTCATCCAGATCGACACGACGAACGTCCTGTTCATCGTGGGCGGCGCCTTCGCGGGCCTGGAGAAGCTCATCGAGTCCCGGGCCGGCGCCAAGGGCATCGGCTTCGGCGCGACGATCCGCTCCAAGCGCGAGCTGGAGGCCAAGGACCAGTTCGAGGACGTCATGCCCGAGGACCTGGTCAAGTTCGGCATGATCCCCGAGTTCATCGGCCGTCTGCCGGTCATCACCTCGGTGCACAACCTCGACCGCGAGGCGCTCCTCCAGATCCTGGTCGAGCCGCGCAACGCGCTCGTGAAGCAGTACCAGCGTCTGTTCGAACTGGACGGCGTGGAGCTGGACTTCGAGCGGGAGGCGCTGGAGGCCATCGCCGACCAGGCGATCCTGCGCCAGACCGGCGCCCGCGGACTGCGCGCCATCATGGAGGAAGTCCTCATGTCGGTGATGTACGAGGTCCCGTCCCGCAAGGACGTGGCCCGTGTCGTCATCACGGCGGACGTCGTTCACTCGAACGTGAACCCGACGCTGATCCCGCGCGACGCCCGCGGCCGCGGCCCGGGGGAGCAGAAGACGGCGTAACCGCCGCACCGCGTACGGGAAAGGGGCCCCGGTCGGCAGACCGGGGCCCCTTTCGCCGTCGCGGCGGGCCCTTTCGGGCCCGCCGGAACCGGCTCACGCCTTGACGCGCACCTCGCCGCGGAACTTCGCGGTCAGCTCGGCGGCGCCCGCCAGGTCGGCGGCCTTGCCGGACATCGCGTCCGCCATGTCGACGTGGATCACGACGCCCAGCGTGCTGCGGTCGCCCCAGATGCACACCGGCATGCTGATCTCGCTCGGCCCGGCCGCCGCGCCGGACGACGAGTCGTCGCCCTTGACCTTGGTCTCCTGGCACTTGAGGACCGCGCCGTCGAGACCGGCCGGCGTGTAGGCCTTCGGGCTGCCGACGACCTCGCCCTCGTCGGCGCCGGCGTTCTTCTTCATGTCGGCGAACATCGCGTCGACGACCGCCTCCGGGTCGTCGATCTCGCCGTACACGCCCATGAAGTTGACCATCTTCATGGCCAGGTAGTTGGTCTCGTCCCCGGACTGGTAACCGGCGTGCACGTCCTTGGCGTTCTTCACGCCGTGCTTCTCGGCGTCCTTGACGTCGTTCTTGTCGAAGCCGCCGCTGTCGGCGTCGGCGGACTTCTTGTAGTCCGTGAGCACCGTCGCCGGGGTGGTCAGCTTGTGCGGGCCGTCGTCGGCGATGTCCGAGCCACCGCTGCCGCTGCCGCCGAGCACCATGTACGCGCCGACCGCGATCGCGGCCACGACCGCCACGGCGCCGAGGACGATCGCCGTCTTCTTCCCGCCGCCACCGGGCGCGGGCGGCTGCGGGACGCCGTAGGGCTGCTGGCCGTACGGAGGCTGACCGTAGGGCGGCTGCTGGCCGTACGGGTTCGGCTGCTGCGGCACGCCCTGCGGGGCCTGCTGCGGGTAGCCGTAACCGGGCTGGGCGGGCGGGGTCTGCTGGGGGTAGCCGTAGCCGGGCTGAGGGGCCTGCGGCGGCTGGCCGTACGGGCCGGGCTGGCCGTAGGGACCCGGCTGACCGTACGGTCCGGGCTGCTGGGGCTGCCCGCCGTACGGGCCCGGCTGGTTGTGACTCATTACTGGGTTCCCCTCCAGAGCTTATGTGTTCCTGACATCCTGGCTCAGGCACAGCCGGCCCATGGCGTCGGGGGCGCCACCGTTACAGACCAAATGCGTTTCGGGACCACCGTGTGACACCCCTAAACTGACCCCGTGACCGACAACGCTCAGCAGCAGCCATCAGCGACCCACACCGAACTGCCGACCCAGTACGCGCCGGCCGACGTAGAGGGGCCGCTGTACGAGCGCTGGGTGGAGCGGGGTTACTTCGAGGCGGACGCGAAGAGCGACAAGCCCGCGTACACCGTCGTCATCCCGCCGCCGAACGTCACGGGCAGCCTGCACCTCGGGCACGCCTTCGAGCACACCCTCATCGACGCCCTCACCCGCCGCAAGCGCATGCAGGGCCACGAGACGCTGTGGCAGCCCGGCATGGACCACGCCGGCATCGCCACGCAGAACGTCGTCGAGCGCGAGCTCGGCAAGGAGGGCAAGTCCCGGCACGACCTCGGCCGGGAGGCGTTCGTCGAGCGCGTCTGGCAGTGGAAGGCCGAGTCCGGCGGGCAGATCTCCGGCCAGATGCGCCGCCTCGGCGACGGTGTCGCCTGGTCGCGCGAACGCTTCACCATGGACGAGGGTCTCTCCCAGGCCGTCCAGACCATCTTCAAGCGGCTCTACGACGACGAGCTGATCTACCGGGCCGAGCGCATCATCAACTGGTGCCCGCGCTGCCTGACCGCGATCTCCGACATCGAGGTCGAGTACCAGGACGACGACGGCGAGCTCGTCTCGATGAAGTACGGGGAGGGCGAGGAGACCATCGTCGTCGCCACCACCCGTGCCGAGACGATGCTCGGCGACACCGCCGTCGCCGTCCACCCCGAGGACGAGCGCTACAAGCACCTGGTCGGCAAGCTCATCAAGCTGCCGCTGACCGACCGTTCCATCCCGGTCGTCGCCGACGAGCACGTCGACCCCGAGTTCGGCACGGGTGCCGTCAAGGTCACCCCGGCCCACGACCCGAACGACTTCGAGATCGGCCAGCGGCACGACCTGCCCGCCATCACGGTCATGGACGAGCACGCGGTCATCACCGTGCACGGCCCGTTCCAGGGCCTGGACCGCTTCGAGGCCCGCTCGGCGATCGTCGCCGCGCTGCGCGCCGAGGGCCGGATCGTCGCCGAGAAGCGTCCGTACGTCCACTCCGTCGGCCACTGCTCGCGCTGCAAGACCACCATCGAGCCGCGCCTGTCGATGCAGTGGTGGGTCAAGGTCGGCCCGCTCGCGAAGGCCGCCGGTGACGCGGTCCGCGACGGCAAGGTCAAGATCCACCCGCAGGAGATGGAGAAGCGGTACTTCGACTGGGTCGACAACCTGCACGACTGGTGCATCTCGCGCCAGCTGTGGTGGGGCCACCGCATCCCGGTCTGGTACGGCCCGAACGGCGAGGTCGTCTGTGTCGGCCCCGACGAGGAGGCGCCGTCCGGCGAGGGCTGGCGTCAGGACACCGACGTCCTGGACACCTGGTTCTCCTCCGGCCTGTGGCCGTTCTCCACGCTGGGCTGGCCCGAGCAGACCGAGAGCCTCGCGAAGTTCTACCCGAACTCCGTCCTGGTCACCGGCTACGACATCCTCTTCTTCTGGGTCGCCCGGATGATGATGTTCGGCCTGTACGCGATGGACGGCACCCCGCCGTTCCACACCATCGCCCTGCACGGCATGGTCCGCGACCAGTTCGGCAAGAAGATGTCGAAGTCCTTCGGCAACGCGGTCAACCCGCTGGACTGGATGGACAAGTACGGCTCCGACGCGCTCCGGTTCACCCTCGCGCGCGGTGCCAACCCCGGCGTCGACGTCCCGATCGGCGAGGACTGGGTCCAGGGCTCGCGCAACTTCGCCAACAAGATCTGGAACGCCACGCGCTTCGCGCTGATGAACGGCGCCACGGTCGACGGCCCGCTGCCGGCGCCGGAGAAGATGTCGGCGACCGACCGCTGGATCCTGTCCCGCCTGAACGCGGTCGTCGCCGAAGTCGACGCGCTCTACGAGGACTTCCAGTTCGCCAAGCTGTCGGACGCCCTGTTCCACTTCGCCTGGGACGAGGTCTTCGACTGGTACGTCGAGCTGTCCAAGACGACGTTCCAGGCGGGCGGCGAGCCGGCCGAGGTCAGCAAGCGCGTCCTCGGCGAGGTCCTCGACGTCACGCTGCGGCTGCTGCACCCGGTGGTCCCGTTCGTCACCGAGACCCTCTGGACCACCCTCACCGGCGGCGAGTCGGTCGTCGTCGCCGAGTGGCCCACGGACAGCGGCTTCCGTGACGCCGACGCGGAGCGGGAGATCGAGAGCCTCCAGTCGGTCATCACCGAGGTCCGGCGCTTCCGTGCCGACCAGGGACTCCAGCCCGGCCAGCGGGTCCCGGCCCGGCTGACCCTCGACGGCACGCCGTTCGCCCCGCACGAGGCGGCGATCCGCCAGCTGCTGCGGCTCCAGCCGGAGGGCGACGCCTTCACCGCCACGGCGACGCTGCCGGTCGCGGGCGCCGAGGTGGCCCTCGACCTGTCCGGCACGATCGACGTGGCGGCCGAGCGCAAGCGCCTCGCGAAGGACCTGGCCGCCGCGGAGAAGGAGAAGGCCCAGGCGAACGCCAAGCTCGGCAACGAGGCGTTCCTCGCCAAGGCCCCGGACAACGTGGTGGACAAGATCCGCACCCGCCTGGCCAAGGCGGACGAGGACATCGCCCGCATCCAGGCCCAGCTGGACCGCCTCCCGGCGGCCTGACGACCCGTACGTCCGCGAAGGCCCCCGGAACCACTCGTTCCGGGGGCCTTCGTCCGCGTCTGTCGGTCATGCTCCGTAGACTGGCGGCGTGAGCGAGCTCCCTCCAGACAGCAGCGACCAGCCCGACGCCCGCGACTCCTTCGAGGAGATCGTCGAGGCGGAGACGGACCGCGACCCGGACCTCGCGGTGATCGAGGCCGGCAGCCGTACCCTGCGCACCCAGGGCGGGCCGCCGCAGCCCGACGTGCCCGCCCGGCCCGAGGACCCCGAGGTCGACCGGGCCCTGCGCGAGGTCGAGACGGAGCTCGCGACCCGCTGGGGCGAGACCAAGCTGGAGCCGTCCGTCACCCGGATCTCCGCGCTGATGGACGTCCTCGGGGACCCGCAGCGGGCGTACCCGTCGATCCACATCACGGGGACGAACGGCAAGACCTCCACCGCCCGCATGATCGAGGCCCTGCTCGGCGCCTTCGAGCTGCGCACCGGCCGCTACACCTCCCCGCACGTGCAGTCGATCACCGAGCGCATCAGCATGGACGGCGGTCCGATCCCCGCCGAGCGGTTCGTGGAGACGTACCAGGACATCAAGCCGTACGTCGAGATGGTCGACGCCCAGCAGGAGTACCGGCTGTCCTTCTTCGAGGTGCTGACCGGCATGGCGTACGCGGCCTTCGCGGACGCGCCGGTGGACGTCGCCGTGGTCGAGGTGGGCATGGGCGGCAGCTGGGACGCCACCAACGTCATCGACGGTGACGTCGCCGTGGTCACTCCCATCTCCCTGGACCACACCGACCGGCTCGGCGCGACGCCCGGCGAGATCGCCGCCGAGAAGGCCGGCATCGTCAAGCAGGGGGCCACGGTCATCCTGGCCCAGCAGCCGGTCGACGCGGCGCAGGTGCTGCTGAAGAAGGCCGTGGAGGTGGACGCCACGGTGGCCCGGGAAGGCCTGGAGTTCGGCGTGGTGGCCCGCCAGGTCGCCGTCGGCGGGCAGTTGCTCACCCTGCGCGGGCTGGGCGGCGAGTACCCCGAGGTGTATCTGCCCCTGCACGGCGCCCACCAGGCGCACAACGCGGCCGTCGCGCTCGCCGCCGTCGAGGCGTTCTTCGGCGTCGGTTCGCAGCGCGCGGAGACGCTGGACCCGGACACGGTCCGCAGGGCCTTCGCGGCCGTCACCTCGCCCGGACGCCTCGAAGTCGTACGGCAGTCGCCCACGGTCGTCCTGGACGCGGCGCACAACCCGGCGGGCGCGCAGGTCACGGCCGAGGCGATCGGCGAGGCGTTCGACTTCAGCCGGCTGATCGGCGTGGTCGGGGCCAGCGGCGACAAGGACGTGCGTGGGTTGCTGGAGGCCTTCGAGCCGATCTTCGCGGAGATCGTCGTCACGCAGAACTCCAGCCATCGCTCGATGGACACCGACGAACTCGCCGCGATCGCCGTGGAGGTGTTCGGCGACGAGCGTGTCCAGGTCGAACCGCGGCTGCCCGACGCCCTGGAGGCCGCGATCACGCTGGCCGAGGAGGAGGGCGAGTTCTCCGGCGGCGGTGTGCTCGTCACCGGTTCCGTCATCACGGTCGGCGAGGCCCGGCTGCTGCTCCTGGGAAGGGACTGACTTCTTCCGTGCGTACGCTCTGTTCCTCGACCCTGATCGGCGAGGCCTTCGTCATCGGCTTCGCCGGTCTGGTCGCGATGAAGGACCCCGACCTGTCGATGTCGACCGTGTGGACGGTCAGCGGCATCGCGATGTTCCTGTGCGTGGTGCTGTGCGGCATGGTGACCAGGCCGGGCGGGGTCGCCCTGGGTTGGGCGCTCCAGATCGCGCTGGTCGCCTCCGGTTTCGTCGTACCGACGATGTTCTTCCTCGGGGTGCTGTTCGCCGCGCTGTGGTGGGCCTCGGTGCACTACGGGCGGAAGATCGACGAGGCGAAGGCGAGATTCGCGGCGCAGGCGGAGCCGTCCGCGGCTGACGCTGCGTGACGGTCGTCCGAACACGCCCTGTAACCTCATCCCACCGCACACCCGGCAGCAAGAAGGAGTCCTCCCGTGACCCAGCGCACCCTCGTCCTGCTCAAGCCCGACGCCGTCCGTCGTGGCCTGACCGGCGAGATCATCAGCCGTATCGAGCGCAAGGCCGGCTGGCAGATCACCGCGCTGGAGCTGCGCACCCTGGACCAGGAGACCCTGGAGTCGCACTACGGTGAGCACAAGGGCAAGCCCTTCTACGAGCCGCTGGTCGCGTTCATGGCGTCCGGTCCGGTCGTGGCCCTGATCGTCGAGGGCGAGCGGGTCATCGAGGGCGTGCGGGCGCTGGCCGGTCCGACCGACCCGATCGCCGCGGCCCCCGGCTCCATCCGGGGTGACTTCGGTGTCATCGTCCGGGAGAACCTGATCCACGCCTCGGACTCCGAGGAGTCCGCTGAACGTGAGGTGAAGATTTTCTTCCCGGGTCGTGCCTGAGAATAAATTTTCGGACTATTTTTTGAGGGGCCGTCAGGTCTCCCAGCCCGCCTGACCTGGGACGGCCGTGCATTTTCGGTCGTCCTTCGGCATATGCGTGCCGATCGGGGGAACGTGTGCCTCCGTTGGACCGTCTCCGGGGGCGAGAGGGCCGCGCTTCTGCTGACAATGGCGAAGACCCTCGCGCAGTGTTCGTGCGGGCGCGTCTACGATGTAACCCTTCACGTCACAGCACCCACCTCGCCGACCTGAAAAGCCCTCAAAAGCCTGCAGGTAGGCCAGTCGAATCCTGATGGGGAACTCAATGTCGTTCATCGGCCGTGACATGGCTGTCGACCTCGGGACCGCCAACACGCTGGTGTACGTCAGGGGTCGCGGGATCGTACTCAACGAGCCGTCCGTCGTCGCGATCAACACCAACACCGGTGGCATCCTCGCGGTCGGCGCCGAAGCGAAGAAGATGATCGGGCGCACACCTGGCAACATCGTTGCCGTCCGTCCACTGAAGGACGGCGTGATCGCCGACTTCGAGATCACCGAGCGGATGCTCCGCTACTTCATCCTGAAGATCCACAAGCGGCGGTATCTGGCTCGTCCGCGGGTCGTCGTCTGTGTGCCCTCGGGCATCACGGGTGTCGAGCGCCGCGCCGTCATCGAGGCGTCGACCCAGGCCGGCGCCCGTCAGGTGCACATCATCGAGGAGCCCATGGCGGCGGCCATCGGTTCCGGCCTGCCGGTCCACGAGGCCACGGGCAACATGGTGGTGGACATCGGCGGCGGTACCACGGAGGTCGCGGTCATCTCGCTCGGCGGCATCGTCACCGCCCAGTCCATCCGCGTCGCGGGTGACGAGCTGGACAACGCGATCATCCAGTACATCAAGAAGGAGTACTCCCTTCTGCTGGGTGAGCGCACGGCCGAACAGATCAAGATCACGATCGGTTCGGCGTACGAACTCGACGCTGACGAGCACACCGAAATCCGCGGCCGGGACCTGGTGTCCGGGCTGCCCAAGACCGTCGTCATCTCGGCGGCCGAGGTCCGCAAGGCGATCGAGGAGCCGGTCAACGCGATCGTCGACGCGGTCAAGACCACCCTCGACAAGTGCCCGCCGGAGCTCTCCGGCGACATCATGGACCGGGGCATCGTGCTGACCGGCGGCGGCGCCCTGCTGCGCGGTCTGGACGAGCGGCTGCGCCGTGAGACCGGTATGCCGATCCACATCGCCGAGGACCCGCTGGACAGCGTGGCGCTCGGTTCCGGCAAGTGCGTCGAGGAGTTCGAGGCCCTCCAGCAGGTCCTGGACGCCGCGCCGCGCAGATGACGTGACTCCTCGACTCCGCCGTACGAGACGTTCTCCTCTCGTGCGGCGGGTCGTCGACACAGAGACATAAGCTCCCCCGAACGAGCCTCTCCCGGAACCTTGGGGGGTTCCTCGGGGTTCCCTGGTTTTCCTTTTTTCCCACTTCTGCCCGTATTCCTATGAGGAAGGCACGGCCGCCGCACGTGAGGGACACACGAGAGAGCCGGCTGCTCCTGGTGCTGCTGATCGCCATCGCGTTCGCATTGATCACGGTGGACATCCGCGGCGGGGAGGACTCCCCGGTCGAAGGCGCCCGACACGCCGCGGCCACGGTCTTCGGCCCGATCGAGAACGGGGTGTCGTCGGCGGTCGATCCGGTCGGCAACGCGGTCTCCGCCGTCCGCGACTCCGACGAGCGCCACGACCGGCTCGCCCTCCTGGAGAAGGAGAACGCCGCGCTCAAGGCGAAGCTCGGCAGCGACGACCGCAACACCAGCCGGCTCAGGCAGCTCGACACCATGCTGAAGATGGCGGGCACCGGCCAGTACGGCATCAAGGGCGCCGAGGTCATCGCGATAGGAGCGGCCCAGGGCTTCTCCTGGACCGTCACCATCGACGTCGGCGCCAACGACGGCATCCGGCGCGACATGACCGTACTGAACGGCGACGGCCTGGTCGGCCGGGTCACCACCGTCGGTCCGGACACCGCGACCGTCCTGCTCGCCAACGACCCCGACTTCACCGTCGGCACCCGTATGGAGTCCTCCGACGAGCTCGGCTTCGCCTCCGGGCAGGGCGACCGCCCGCTGCGCGTGGAACTCCTCAACGGCAAGGCCGAGGTGAAGAAGGGCGACCGCCTGGTCACCTTCGGCTCGCAGGCCGACAAGCCCTTCGTACCGGGTGTCCCGGTCGGCGTGGTCTCCCGCGTCGACCCCTCCGGCGGCGATCTCACCCGCACCCTCTACGTCACGCCGTACGTCAGCTTCACCAAGCTCGACATCGTCGGCGTCGTCGTCCAGGCCCCGGCCAAGGACCCGCGCGACACGGTGCTTCCGAAGAAGCCGAAGCCCGTTCCCACGCCGACGGTGACCATCACCATCACCCCGTCCGCGAACGCGCCCGCCGACGGCCAGTCCGAGCAGCAGTAGGAGCTGAATCCCCATGCGCGTCAACCGGATCCTGCTCTCCACGGCGCTGGTCGTCGTCGCCCTGGTGCTCCAGGTGAGCGTTCTCGCCCGGCTGCACCTGCCCGGCGCCGTGCCCGACCTGCTGCTGCTCACCGTGCTGGGCCTGGCCATCGTGTACGGCCATGTGGGCGGCGCCCTCATCGGCTTCGGCGCGGGCCTGCTCGCCGACCTCGCCCCGCCGGCCGACCACGCCGCCGGGCGCTACGCCCTGGTGCTGTGCGTCATCGGCTACCTCGCCGGGCTCGTCAGACCGGAGAACGGCCGGCTGAAGTCGGCCACCGGCCCGATGGCCGTGGTGGTCGCCGCCGCGATCGGCTCCACGCTGCTGTACGCCCTGGTCGGCGCCCTGGTCGGCGACACCGCCGCCCGTCATGTGGGCCTGGGCAGCCTGCTGTTCAGCGCCGCCCTCTACGACCTGCTGCTCGCCCCGTTCGTCGTCCCCGGCATCATGTGGCTGGCCCGGCGGGCCGAGAACGACCCGCTGGCCGAGGCGAACTCGCCCGGGAAGGGCACCGACATCTCCTCCGGCTGGCTGTCCTCGGGCACCGGCCTGCGCATCGGCGGCCAGCGCAACGGGCTGCGCGTGAAGGCGGCCAAGGCCCGCACCGCGCGCGCCGGCCGCATCAAGGGGGTCAAGCGACTGTGACCGGACGGCAGTTGGCCGCAGGGCCGCACAGGTCCGTCGTATATGACTCAGACACACACTGAGAGGGGGAGCCGACCACCGTGACCAACATTCCCGAGACCGGACGGACACCACGCGTCCAGATCCGGCTCGTCGTGATCCAGATTCTCGTCCTCTCCCTGCTCGGCACCCTCGGCGGCCGTCTGTGGTACCTCCAGATCCGGGAGGGCGAGGCGTACGCCAAGGAGGCCTCCGGCAACCACGTCCAGCAGGTCGTCCAGCCCGCCGTGCGCGGCTCGATCCTGGACGCGCGCGGCGTGGCCCTCGCCGACAACGAGACCCGGCTCGTGGTCTCCGCCTCCCGTACCGACCTGCTGAAGCAGAAGGACGACGGCAAGGCCGTCCTGACCAAGCTCGCGGGCGTCCTCGGCCTGGACCCCACGGAGGTCATGCAGAAGGTCCGGCTGTGCGACGCCAAGACGCCCCAGCCGTGCTGGAACGGCTCGCCCTACCAGCCGATCCCCATCACCGACGAGGCCACCCCCAAGCAGGCCCTCCAGATCCGCGAGCGCGCCGAGGACTTCCCCGGCATCACCGCCGAGCCCGAGGCGGTGCGCCGCTACGCGGCACCCGGCAAGTCCAACGCCGCCCAGGTCCTCGGCTACCTCTCGCCCGTCACCGACGACGAGATCACCCAGGCCCAGGACACCGAATCGCCATACCTGCGCTCCGACCAGGTCGGCCGCAGCGGCCTCGAGCGCCAGTACGACAAGGAGCTGCGCGGCAAGGCCGGCGTCACCCGCTACGAGGTCGACAACCTCGGCCGGGTCATCGGCCAGGCCAAGGCCGACCCCGCCGAGTCCGGCTCCAACCTCGTCACCAGCATCGACTCCCGCGTCCAGCGGGTCGCCGAGTACGAGCTGAACCAGGCGATGAAGACCGCCCGCCAGCAGTTCGACAAGATCACCGGCGAGAACTACAAGGCCGACTCCGGCGCGGTCGTGGTGATGGAGGCCAAGACCGGCCGCATTGTCGCCATGGCGTCCGCCCCGACCTACGACCCGAACGTCTGGGTCGGCGGGATCTCCGCCAAGGACTACAAGAAGCTCACCGGCAAGAACTCCGACTACCCGCTGCTCAACCGCGCCATCCAGGGTCAGTCCGCGCCCGGTTCGACCTTCAAGGTGGTCTCCACCGCCGCCGCCGTGCAGGCCGGGTACGAGTGGGACGGCGGCTATCCCTGCACCAGCTCCTACTCCGTCGGTGGCCAGGTCTTCAAGAACTTCGAGGGCGAGAGCTTCGGCCCGATCTCGCTCGGCCGCGCCCTGGAGGTCTCCTGCGACACCGTCTTCTACGGCCTCGCGGACCGGGAGTGGAAGAAGGACGGCGGCATCAACCCCAAGAAGGGCCAGCCCAAGGACTGGTTCTTCAAGACCGCCCACCAGTTCGGCCTCGGCAAGGAGACCGGCGTCGACCTGCCCAACGAGGTCACCGGCCGCGTCCCGGACCGCCAGTGGAAGCTGAACTACTGGAAGGCCAACAAGGACGCCTGGTGCAAGTCCGGCAAGAAGGACGGCTCGTACGTCGAGAAGATCGAGTACGAGAACTGCCTCGAAGGCAACAAGATGCGCGAGGGTGACGAGATCAACTACTCCATCGGTCAGGGCGACACCCTCGTCACCCCGATCCAGGAGGCCGTCATCTACTCGGCGGTCTCCAACGGCGGCACGATGTACACGCCGAGCATCGGCAAGGCGATCATCAGCGCCGACGGCAAGACCGTCCAGGAGATCAAGCCGAAGTCGCACGGGAAGCTGCCGGTCGGCAAGGCGACCATCAAGGGCATGGACGAGGCCTTCGCGGGCGTCATCACCCGCGGTACCGCCGCCTGGAAGTTCGGCGGCTGGCCGCAGGACAAGATCGCCCTGCACGGCAAGACCGGTACCGCCGAGGTCTACGGCAAGCAGACCACGTCCTGGCTGGCGACGTACAGCAAGGACTACACGATCATCATGACGATCTCCCAGGCCGGTACCGGTTCCGGTGCCTCCGGTGAGGCCGTCCGCAACATCTACAGCGCCCTGTACGGGGTCCAGCCCGACGGCGCGATCGACAAGAAGAAAGCGCTGCTCTACACCCCGCAGAAGGGCCTGCCCCAGGTCCGTACGGACGGCACGATCGCCAGCCCCAGGATCTCCCGCGACCCGGCCAAGGACCTGCACGCCGAGCCGACGCAGTCGCCCTCCCCGGACGACTCGCAGCCCGCGGCGACCACGTCCTCGCCCGGCACGGGCAACCGTGACACCCGCAGGCGCTCGCGCCGTAGGGGAAGCCGGAGGATGCCCGCATGACCGGAAACAGCTTCTCCGTCTCCGGCTACGGACCCCAAAGGGCCGGCTGGACCCGGGTCTTCGCCCGTGAATCGCTGGCGCGCAGGCTCGACTGGCCGATCCTGCTGGCGGGCCTGGCCCTGTCGTTCCTCGGCTCGCTGCTCGTCTACTCCGCGACCCGCAACCGCAACGAGATCAACCAGGGCGACCCGTACTACTTCCTGCTCCGGCACCTGATGAACACCGGCATCGGGTTCGCCCTGATGATCGGTACGGTCTGGCTCGGCCACCGCACCCTGCGCACGGCCGTGCCGCTCCTGTACGGCGCCTCGGTCTTCGGGATCCTCCTGGTGCTCACCCCGCTGGGCTCGACGGTCAACGGCGCGCACTCGTGGATCGTGCTCGGCGGCGGCTTCTCGCTCCAGCCCTCGGAGTTCGTGAAGATCACGATCATCCTGGGCATGGCGATGCTGCTGGCCACCCGGGTCGACGCGGGCGACCGGCAGTACCCCGACCACCGCACCGTCCTGCAGGCCCTGGGACTGGCCTCGGTCCCGATGCTGATCGTGCTCCTCATGCCCGACCTCGGCTCGGTCATGGTCATGGTCATCATCGTGCTGGGCGTGCTGCTCGCCTCCGGCGCCTCCAACCGCTGGGTGTTCGGCCTGATCGGCGCGGGCACGCTCGGCGCGGTCGCCGTCTGGCAGCTGCACATCCTGGACGAGTACCAGATCAACCGCTTCGCGGCCTTCGCCAACCCCGAGCTCGATCCCGCGGGCGTCGGCTACAACACCAACCAGGCCCGTATCGCGATCGGTTCCGGCGGCCTGACCGGCGCGGGCCTCTTCCACGGCTCGCAGACCACCGGCCAGTTCGTGCCCGAACAGCAGACGGACTTCGTCTTCACGGTCGCCGGCGAGGAGCTGGGCTTCGTCGGCGCGGGCCTGATCATCGCGCTGCTCGGCGTGATCCTGTGGCGCGCCTGCCGGATCGCCCGCGAGACGACCGAGCTGTACGGCACCGTCGTCGCGGCCGGGATCGTGGCCTGGTTCGCCTTCCAGGCCTTCGAGAACATCGGCATGACCCTCGGCATCATGCCGGTCACCGGTCTGCCGCTGCCGTTCGTGTCGTACGGAGGATCATCGATGTTCGCGGTCTGGGTGGCCATAGGGCTGCTCCAGTCGATCAGGGTGCAGCGGCCCATGTCGGCCTGACGGGCCACACCACCGCCGACGGACGGGGCGGGGGCGGAGCGAGCGGCGCGGCCACGGCGCGACCGCCCCCGCCCCCGCCCCGTTCCGCGTCGCCTTGCCGCCTTCACCTCACTGCCCTGACCGCACCGCCTTCACCTTGTCGCCGGACGGAGTCCTCCTCCGATTCACCTCCGATGCCCTCTGCCGTGGGGCCCCGACTGGCACTAGATTCGGTTCATGGCGGACACGAAGCGTGAGATCGAGCGAAAGTACGAGTCCGACGACAGTGGCCTGCCCGACCTGACCGGCGTCGCCGGCGTCGCGGCCGTACTGGACAAGGGCGTCGCGCATCTGGACGCGACCTACTACGACACGGCGGACCTGCGGCTGGCCGCCGCCTCGATCACCCTGCGCCGCCGCACCGGCGGCTCCGACGCCGGCTGGCACCTGAAGTTCCCCGTGGCCCCAGGCGTCCGGGACGAGATCCAGGCCCCGCTCGCCGACACCGTCCCGCCCGCCCTCGCCTCCCTCGTCCGCTCCCGCGTCCGCGACACCGAACTGCTGCCCGTGGTGCGCCTGCGCTCCGAACGCGACGTGCGCGACCTCGTCGACGCGGACGGCCGGCTGCTCGCCGAGGCCGGCGTGGACGCCGTACGCGCCGACCGGCTCCTCGGGGGCGACGCCAGCGCCCAGTGGACCGAGATCGAGGTGGAGCTCGCGGACGGCGGCGACCCGGCCTTCCTCGACACCGTGGAGAAGCGGCTGCGCAGGGCGGGCGTACGGCCCTCGAAGGCCACGTCGAAGCTGGCCCGGGCCCTGGCGGAGACGGCCCCGCGCGACAAGGGCGGCAAGGCCGGCAAGACAGGAAAGGCCGGTAAGGCGGCCAAGGGCGCCAAGGGCGGCCCGGCCGGGCCGCCGCGGTCCGGGCGCGGGAACCCGCCCGGCGCGCCCGTGACGGCCGGCGACCACGTCCTCGCGTACGTCACCGCCCAGCGCGACGCGCTCGTCGCACTCGACCCGGCCGTCCGCCAGGACGCCCCCGACTCCGTGCACCGGATGCGCGTCGCCACCCGGCGGCTGCGCAGCGCCCTCCGCTCCTACGGCAGGATCCTCGACCGCACGGTCACCGACCCGATCGGCGAGGAGCTGAAGTGGCTCGCCGGCGAGCTCGGCGTGGACCGCGACCGCGAGGTGCTCACCGAACACCTGACGGCCGCCCTCGACGGCCTGCCCCGCACCCTGCTGTCCGGCCCGGTCCGCACCCGGCTGCGCACCTGGGCACGCGCCCGGCGCGGCGGATCGCGCCGCCGGCTCGTCGGCGTCCTGGACTCCAAGCGGTATCTGGCGCTGCTCGACACCCTGGACGCGCTGGTCGCCGCCCCGCCGCTGCGCAAGGCGGCCGCCGCCGAGCCCGGGCCGACGCTCGCCAAGGCCGTACGCAAGGACTTCGGCAGGGTCGGCGCCCTGGTCGAGGCGGCGCTCGGGCTGGCGCCCGGCCAGGACCGGGACCTCGCCCTGCACGAGGCCCGCAAGAAGGCCAAGCGGACCCGGTACGCGGCGGAGACGGCCGTACCCGCCCTCGGCGACCCGGCATCGGTGCTGGTCAAGTCGATGAAGACGCTCCAGACCGGGCTCGGCGACCACCAGGACAGCGTCATGGCCCGCCTGACCCTGCGCGAGCTGTCCGCCGTGGCGCACGCGGCGGGTGAGAGCTCTTTCACCTACGGCGTGCTGTACGGACGCGAGGAGCAGCGTGCGGCGGACGTGGAGCGGGAGTTGCCGCAGACCTGGAAGGAGATCAAGGAGGGTACGGCCGTCTGAGCGTACGGGGGACCTCCCGGTCCGCGTTAGGCTTGATGGCCACCCTCCCCCAGCCTCCGGCCGGGGGTAGCCCCAGCCAGCTCACGAAGGTTCGCGAGATGCCTACGGAAACCGCCGCGGCTGCCGAGTCTGTGTTCCCGCACCTCGAAGCTCTGCTCCCGCACGTGCAGAAGCCGATCCAGTACGTCGGCGGAGAGCTCAACTCCACGGTCAAGCCGTGGGAGTCGTGCGACGTCCACTGGGCGCTCATGTACCCGGACGCCTACGAGGTCGGACTGCCCAACCAGGGCGTCATGA
Source organism: Streptomyces sp. NPDC002265 (assembly GCF_040296125.1). Taxonomy (NCBI): domain Bacteria; kingdom Bacillati; phylum Actinomycetota; class Actinomycetes; order Kitasatosporales; family Streptomycetaceae; genus Streptomyces; species Streptomyces sp. NPDC002265. The sequence continues at coordinate 54,544 of NZ_JBEOWS010000010.1, forward strand.
TCCTCTACGAGGTGCTCAACGAACAGGACGGCGTCCTCGCCGAGCGCACCTACAGCGTGTGGCCGGACCTGGAGGCGCTGATGCGGGAGCACGGCGTCCCGCAGTTCACGGTGGACAGCCACCGTCCGGTGAAGGCGTTCGACGTGTTCGGCCTGTCCTTCTCCACGGAGCTGGGCTACACGAACATGCTCACCGCCCTGGACCTCGCGGGCATCCCGCTGGAGTCCAAGGACCGTACGCTCGACGACCCGATCGTGCTGGCCGGCGGCCACGCGGCCTTCAACCCGGAACCGATCGCGGACTTCATCGACGCGGCGATCATCGGCGACGGCGAGCAGGCCGTCCTCGACATGACGAAGATCATCCGCGAGTGGAAGGCGGAGGGCCGTCCCGGCGGCCGCGAGGAGGTCCTCCTCCGCCTGGCGAAGACCGGCTCGGTGTACATCCCGGCGTTCTACGACGTCGAGTACCTCCCCGACGGCCGGATCGCCCGTGTGGTCCCCAACCGGTCCGGCGTCCCGTGGCGCGTGTCGAAGCACACGGTGATGGACCTGGACGAGTGGCCCTACCCCAAGCAGCCGCTGGTCCCGCTCGCCGAGACCGTGCACGAGCGCATGTCGGTGGAGATCTTCCGCGGCTGCACCCGCGGCTGCCGCTTCTGCCAGGCGGGCATGATCACCCGCCCGGTGCGCGAGCGCTCCATCACGGGCATCGGCGAGATGGTCGAGAAGGGTCTGAAGGCGACCGGCTTCGAGGAGGTCGGCCTGCTCTCGCTGTCCTCCGCGGACCACTCGGAGATCGGTGACATCGCCAAGGGCCTGGCGGACCGCTACGAGGAAGACAAGATCGGCCTCTCCCTGCCCTCCACCCGGGTGGACGCCTTCAACGTCGACCTGGCGAACGAGCTGACCCGCAACGGCCGCCGGTCCGGCCTGACGTTCGCGCCGGAGGGCGGCAGCGAGCGCATGCGCAAGGTCATCAACAAGATGGTCTCGGAGGAGGACCTGATCCGCACGGTCTCCACCGCGTACGGCAACGGCTGGCGCCAGGTGAAGCTGTACTTCATGTGCGGCCTGCCGACGGAGACCGACGACGACGTCCTGCAGATCGCCGACATGGCGATGAACGTGATCGCCGAGGGCCGCAAGGTCTCCGGCCAGAACGACATCCGCTGCACGGTCTCGATCGGCGGCTTCGTCCCCAAGCCCCACACGCCCTTCCAGTGGGCCCCGCAGCTCTCCGCCGAGGAGACGGACGCCCGCCTCACCAAGCTGCGCGACAAGATCCGCGGCGACAAGAAGTACGGCCGCTCGATCGGCTTCCGCTACCACGACGGCAAGCCCGGCATCGTCGAGGGCCTGCTCTCCCGCGGCGACCGCCGGATCGGCGCCGTGATCCGCGCGGTCTACGAGGACGGCGGCCGCTTCGACGGCTGGCGCGAGCACTTCTCCTACGACCGCTGGATGCGCTGCGCGGACAAGACGCTGCCCGCGTTCGGCGTCGACGTCGACTGGTACACCACGCGCGAGAAGACCTACGAGGAGGTCCTGCCCTGGGACCACCTGGACTCGGGCCTCGACAAGGACTGGCTCTGGGAGGACTGGCAGGACGCCCTCGACGAGACTGAGGTCGAGGACTGCCGCTGGACCCCGTGCTTCGACTGCGGGGTGTGTCCCGCGATGGACACGAGCATCCAGATCGGTCCCACGGGCAAGAAGCTGCTGCCGCTGACGGTGAAGCAGCCCGCGGGGAGCGGACACGAGCACGCGCACTGAGTGACGCGAGGGGTGCCCGGAGGGTCGGCTTATCCTCCGGGCATCCCTTCGGCTTACCGGTCAGCGTTTCACGCGGCGGTTGTTGTCATTGCCCGATTCGGGCGAGTTCAGCGGCGTCCAGGCCGGGGGGTCGTTGGGGGCGGGGTTGGGGCAGGTCAGGATGGCCGCGCTGGCGTTGGTGTGGCTCTCCTGGCAGATGATCTCGAAGACCCGACCGGTGGTGGTGATGACGTCGAACTTGATGCCTGCCAGGTCCTGCATTCCCTGGCTGTGTTCATTGACGGAGGCCGCGCAGACGAAGCCCGCGTCGCCACCGTTGGGATAGCCGGTCCTGCCGCTGAGGTCGGTCCACCGCAAGGTGTGGTCGAAGCTGGGGCGGACGTCCCGGATGCCGGCGAAGGTGCTGGTGCCGGTCACTGCGACACGAGTCTCGTAGACCTGATTGTCCTGGAAGCCGTCGATCTCGGCGCACGGGGCGGTGGCACCCGTGGCGCCTGTCGCGCCCGTGGCGCCTGTCGCGCCCGTGGCGCCTGTCGCACCTGTCGCTCCGGTGGCGCCCGTGGGACCAGTGGGTCCGGTGGGTCCGGTAGTGCCTGTGCCTGAGGTGCCGGTGGCACCCGTCGCACCCGTGGCACCCGTGGCACCCGTGGGGCCCGTGGGGCCGGTCGCTCCGGTGACGCCCGTGCCGGTGGCGCCGGTGGCACCCGTGGCGCCGGTGGCACCCGTCGCACCCGTGGCGCCGGTCGCGCCGTGGTCACCCTTGGCACCGGTGGCACCCGTGGGTCCCGTGGGGCCCGTGGGGCCGGTCTTGCCGGGGCGTCCGGGGTGTCCCGGGTGGCCCTTGTCGCCCTTGGGACCCTTCGGCCCCCGGTCGCCCTTATCGCCCTTGTGGCCCTTCGGCCCCCGGTCGCCCTTCTCGCCCTTGGGGCCCTTCGGACCCCTCGGACCGGTGGGACCCGTCGGTCCCTTGCAGTCGCCCTTGCCGCCGCCCATGACCTCGTCCTCGGCCATGGCCTCGTCCGGCAGCGACCTGTCGCCGGACTTGCACTTGTCGCCGCCGAGGCCGACCGACGTCCGCGAGGGATCGATGACGTTGCGGGCCGCCGCGAACGACGGGCCCGCCACGCTGGCAGCCATGACGAGGGTGAGGGAGGCGAGCATGCCCGCCTTTCTGAATCGCATCCGGGCCACGGGCCCGAGCCGCGAGGTGGTCCTGTGCTCAGGACTCATCAGTGCGCTCCTTGTGTCAACCGGTTCGGGTGATCCACCGAACTCGGGTGCGAGCTTGACGGTGTCCTGACGGTCGGAGGCGTACTGCCGGACGGGACGCGCCTATTTACGTTGAATCGGACTAATCCCATGCATTCGGATGGGGCAGTGTTTACCCGCGGCCACCCGTCCGGGCTGGAACGCGGCCGTTCGGGGAGCGTTGCGGGCCGCCCGCGCGTGGGGCGACGGCGGTGTGCGGGAGCTGTGTCACGTTGACGTCCACAGGGAGGCGGGGGCGGACGGACCCGCACAAAGACGGACAGGTGAAGCCGTGAAGCAGCAGACCCTCTGCCTTTGCATGATCGTCAAGAACGAGGCCCGGGTGATCGAGCGGTGTCTCGGCTCCGTACGGCATCTGATCGACACCTGGGTGATCTCCGACACCGGCTCCACGGACGGCACCCAGGAACTGATCCGCAAGGTGCTGGACGGCATCCCCGGCGAACTCCGCGAGGAACCCTGGGTCGACTTCGGGCACAACCGGACCGCGAACATCCAACGCGCCCGCGGCCGGGCCGACTACATCCTCACCCTCGACGCCGACCACGTGATGCGCCAGGACGCCCCGCTGCCCCGGCTGACGGCGGGCTCGTACATGCTGCGCTACGACACCCCCGGCACCCAGCACCGGTTCAAGCACCTCATGCGGGGCGACTGGGCCTGGCGCTACGAGGGGGTCACCCACGAATACCCCTGCACCGACGAGCCCGACGCGCAGGAGAACCTCGACGCGCTGGTGATCGAGGACCACGCCGACGGCGGCTGCCGCAGCGACAAGTTCGACCGCGACGCCCGCCTGCTGCGGGCCGAGCTCGCGCGCGACCCCGACAACCCGCGCACCGTCTTCTACCTGGCCAACACCGAACGGGACCGCGGGCACAGCGAAGAGGCGATCGCCCTGTATGAGCGGCGGGCCGCCATGGGGGGCTGGGCCGAGGAGGTCTACTGCTCGCTCCTGGAGGCCGGCCAGCTCCGGGCGGAGCGCACCGGCGACTGGCCGGGCGCACTGGACACCTTCTCCCGCGCCTGGGAATCCCGCCCCCAACGTCTCGAGGCCTGCTACGAGTTGGCGTCACGGCTGCGCCTGAAGGGCCGTTACCGCACCGCCCACGCGCTGCTCAGCGAGGTCATCGGCCGACCGGAGCCGGACGACCTGCTCTTCACCAGGTCCTGGGTGTACCGCTGGGGCCTGCTCTTCGAGTTCTCCATCACGGCCTACTGGGTGGGCGAGTACGCCGCCGCCGTCCGGGCCTGCGACCGGCTGCTCGCGATGCCGGACCTGCCCCGGGCCATCCGCGACCAGACGGAGATCAACCGCGGTTTCTCCGCCGCGCTCGTCGTCGCCGTACCCGCGCCCGCCTCCGCGCGCAGACCGAAGGCCGCGCGCGCCGGGAAGGCCGCCCGGCGCAGGTGATACGCGGGGAGCCGCCCCGGTCCGCCCGACCTGCCGGGGCTCGTCCGATACGCAGGGCCGTGCGACAGCATCCCTGTCGGCCTCTCGTGCGTCTGTACAGGCATGGAGCTGGAGAAACCGTCCGCGCGCGGGGTGCCGCCGCGGCAACAGGACCCCGAGGGCTGCCTCGTCGTCGCGATCCGCATACCGGTGCGGATCGTCGTGCTCGTGCTGGTGCTGCCGGTGCGGATGGCGTGGGACGCGCTCGTCGTGGGCGGGCGGTTCCTCCGGCGCACCGTCCTGCGCCCGCTCGGCCGGGCGCTCGCGTGGGCGGGCCGGGTGCTGTTCGTGTGGCCCGTGGTGGGGCTGTGGCGATACGTCGTCCTTCCCGTCGCCGCCGGGCTCGCCTGGACCGGGAACCTGCTCGCCGCCGGGCTCGCCCGGCTCGGGAACCTCCTCGCGGTCTCGCTCGCCCGGCTCGGCAGGACGTTCGTCGTCGCGCCGGCCCGCTGGTGCCACCGGTACCTGCTGACGCCGGCGGGCCGGGCGCTCCTCCGGCTGCTGCGGGGAGTCGGCGCGGGGGCGGCCTGGGTGTACGCGAGGGTGCTGACGCCGGCCGGACGTGCGGCGATGCGGGTGCTGCGGGGGACCGGGCTCGTGCTGGCCGCTCTCACGGCCGGGGTGTGCACGGGCGCGGTCTGGCTCGTGCGGTACCTGGTCGTCGTACCCGCGGTGTGGCTCGTGCGGTACCTGGTCGTCGTACCCGCGGTGTGGACGTACACCTGGATCCTCGCCCCGGTGGGGCGGGTGATCGCCCGGCTGGCGGGCGCGGTCGTCGCCGGGACGGTGTTCTGCCTGTACTGGAGCGCCCGGGTCCTGCTCGTGCTGCCCGCCCTCGCGCTGTGGCGCCTGGTGCTCCGGCCCGTCGGCCGGTTCCTCGCCGTCGTCGCCCGCGAGACGGGGGACGCCCTCGGGCACGCCTGGCGGATCGCCGGACGCATCTCCCTCGCCGCCGGCCGGCTGCTCGGCACCCTCTTCCGGTGGATCTTCGTGGAGCCGGTCCGCTGGATGTACCGGGCGGTGCTGACCCCGGTCGGGCACTTCGTCCGGGACGCCGTGCTGCGGCCCGCCGCCGCGGCCGCGCGCGAGGTCGGCCGCGCCGTCCGGCAGACGTACGCGGCCGTCCGGGAACCGGTGCGCCAGGCGCTCGCCGCCGCCCGTGACTCGGTGCGCCAGACCCGCGCCGACCTCCGGCGGGCGCTGTTCGGCGAACCCCGCCGGCCGGAAGCGGTGGCCCGGCGGGAACCCTCGGGCCGCGAGGCACGTACTCTTGGTAGCAGTACGACCGCTCTCACGAAGGACTGAACGACACTGGGCAAGCGACAGCCCGAAGGCCCGCCGCCCGCACCCGCGGTGCAGCGCATCCGACTGCGCTACACCAAGCGCGGCCGCCTCCGGTTCACCAGCCACCGTGACTTCCAGCGCGCCTTCGAGCGTGCGTTGCGCCGTGCCGAGGTGCCGATGGCGTACTCGGCCGGTTTCACGCCGCATCCGAAGGTGTCGTATGCCAATGCCGCACCCACCGGCACCGGCAGTGAGGCGGAGTACCTGGAGATCGCGCTCGTCGCGACCCGCGATCCGCAGACGCTGCGCGCCCTCCTCGACGAGTCGCTGCCCGAGGGGCTCGACATCGTCGACGCGGTCGAGGCGCGTACGTCGGGGCTCGCCGACCGGCTGACGGCTTCCGTGTGGGAGCTGCGGCTCGACGGTGTGGAACCGGCGGACGCACAGCGTGCGGTCGAGGCGTTCAACGCGGCCGGGACCGTCGAGGTCCAGCGCATGGCCAAGAACGGCATGCGCACCTTCGACGCCCGCCCGGCCGTCGCGAGCCTGGAGAGCGTGGAAACGCACGATGCACAGGCTGATAGGCCTATCCACCGGCCCTGTGCGATACTGCGCCTGGTTGTTCGGCACGTGACGCCTGCCGTACGACCCGACGACGTCCTGTCCGGTCTCCGCGCCGTGGCCGACCTGGCGCCGCCGGTCCCCGCAGCGGTGACCAGGCTGGCGCAGGGGCTGCTCGATGAAGAGACCGGCACGGTGACCGACCCGCTCGCGCCCGACCGCGAGGCAGCAGCGACCGAGCCCCCCACGGCCGGCGCCGCTGCCGCCGCGAAGGCGCCGCTGTAGGGAAGGTCCCGCGAAGGGACGGACGTCGTAAGCGCCGCCCTCGTACTCGGGAGCCACCTGGGTCGGGCAGCGCACCGACCACAAGACTTTCGCCAGGCCGTACGCATTCGGCGTACGGAACCGGCGAGACAGGACACAGAGAGTTCCCGTGCGGCGCCCGCGCCCCGGACGGCGGCCCTTGCGCACTGCGCGAGCCGCGGACGTCAACGGCGTTCGACATGGTCGACGCCGGACCAGGCGCGGCGCCCGGGAGCCTTGACGGGAGAAACGCCCGCATGCTCGAGCCGACCGAATCGACGGAGTCCGTGAAGGACTCCGCATCCGACACCCCCAGCGACACCCTGCCGCCGCGCCGCCGGCGCCGTGCGGCTTCCCGCCCGGCCGGTCCGCCGACCGCGGCGGCCGAGGCCGCCACGCCGGTCGTAGCGGCCACCGAGGCCGTGGAAGAGACCGTGGACGAGGTCGCGGAACCCGTGGCCGAGGAGGCCAAGGACGACGAGAACGCCGAGGCGGCCGTCGTGACGGCGGAGTCCGGGACCGAGGAGGGCGCGGCCGAGGCCGCGCCCGCCGCCCGCACCCGCCGGCGTGCGACGCGCCGTGCGTCCGCGCCCGCCGGAGCTGCGGCCACCGCCGAGACCGTCGTACCCGCCGCGGCCGAGCCGGCCGCCGAGACCGCTGCGGCCGGTGCCGCGGAGGTCGCCGCGCCGGCCGAGGAGCCCGCGCCGCGCCGTACCCGACGCCGGGCCACGCGCAGCGTGACCGCGCCCGCCGGTTCCGCGCCGGCCGAGGAGATCGTGCAGGCGGCCGCGCCGGTGGCCGCCGTTGCCGTCGAGCCCGAAGCCGAGGTCGAGGCCGAGGCGCAGCCCGAGCCCGTCGGCCGTACCCGCCGTCGTGCCACCCGCCGGGTGTCCGCGCCCGCCGCCGTCGAGCCGGCCGAGGCCGAGGCCGCTGCCGCCGAGACCGCCCCGGTCGCCGAGGCCGGGGAGAGCGCCGAGCCGGAGGCGTCCGCCGCCGACGAGGCCGCTCCGCGTCGGGCCCGCCGGCGCGCCACGCGCCGGGTGTCCGCGCCCGCCGAGAGCGCCGAGACGGCTGCCGAGGCATCGGTCGAGGCCGAGGCCGCCGCCCCGCAGGCGCCCGCCGCCGAGGCCCCCGCCGCGCAGGCGCCCGCCGAGGAGGACGCCGGTTCGCGCCGTTCGCGCCGCCGTGTCGTGCGCCAGGCGGCGATCGGGTTCTCCGAGCCCGCCAGGCCGAAGGCCGCCGAGTCCGACGCCCCGCGCCGGCCCGCCCGGCCCGCGGTCGCGGTGTTCCAGGCGCCCGTCTTCACCGAGCCGCGGTTCCAGACGCCCGAGCGGGCCGCCGCCCAGGCCGCCGCCGAGGCGGCGGAGGAGATCGCGCAGGCCGAGGAGGCCGAGGAGACCGCCGCTACGGCGCAGACCGCGGAGCCGGCCGAGGCCGCCGCGTCCGCCGAGGAGCAGAGCGGTCCGCGGCGCCGTCGCCGCCGCCGGGGCGCCGCCCCCGAGGAGCCCGAGGCCGCCCCCGTCACCGGCGTCACCGCCCGGGACGACAGCGGCGAGACCGAGGAGCCCGACGAGGCCGAGGCCGAGGACGGCTACGAGGGCGACGAGACCGAGGAGACCGGCTCGCGCCGTCGCCGTCGGCGCGGCGGACGCCGCCGTCGCCGCGGCGAGTCCGGGGACGCCGACACCGACGAGCTCGCCGCCGAACAGGCCGAGCAGGACGCCGAGGAAGGCCCCGTCCTGGACGTCGTCGGCGCGCCGCGGGCCGCCTACACCAAGGCGCTCGTCGCGGGCGCC
>NZ_JBEOWS010000011.1:0-62395 GCF_040296125.1 Streptomyces sp. NPDC002265
ACCGGAACGCCTGCACCACGAACCCGGGCTGCGGCCGGAACTTCTTCACCCGGCAGCCTCGCCCTCGGCGATCGCCACCGCCACCGCGCGGGCGGCCCGGGCCTTCGCCCCCCGCCGCCCGTACAAACGGGCGCACATCGACGTCAGCACCTCGGTCATGTCCCGCACCAGGTCGTCGCTGGTCTCGGTGGGGTCCAGGACGACCAGGCGCCGCCCGGACGCCGACAGTGCGGCCTCCAGGTGCTCGACGCCGAACCGGGCCAGCCGGTCACGATGCTCCACCACAATCACAGCCGCCTGCGGATCGGACAGCAGCCGGTGCAACTTGCGCCGCCGCCCGTCCAGCCCCGACCCCACTTCGGCCACGACCTCGGCGACAGCCAGGCCCAGCCCGTTCGCGCCGGCCACCACCCGGGCCGTCTGCCGCTCCAGGTCAGGCTTCTGATCGGCCGAGGACACACGGCAGTACGCCACCACCCGGCCCGACGGCTCGACAGTGGCTTCATCGACCAACCACGTCCCCGACGGCGCCTGACGGACAGGAACGGGCATCTTCCCGTCCTTCACCCACCGCCAAGCGGTCTGGTAACTCACGCCCTGCTGACGCGCCCACTCCGACAGCTTCACAAGACCAAGATATCGAGATATGCGATTAGAGGTGACTACGAACGACTAGGAAACCTGCAACAGCTTTCAACCCCCACGCCGGCTCCAGCAGGGACAGATCCTCTTCCCAATATCCGTAATTTGTCACAAATAGGGACTTATTCGGTCGTTCATGGTAAGTGCGGCACATCTTCGCGCCCACCCTCCGCGCGGCCCATCCCACATGAGCAAGGACAACAGTTCGATGAACACGAACAGCCTTGAGACCGTGACCTTCGGTAAAGCATCGAGCGGGCTCGACATGCCCGACACGGCGCTCGCGATGCTCGACGAGCAAGGAACCGTCGTCGGATGGACGCAGGCCGCCGAACACTTCATCGGGCATTCGGCCGAATGCGTCGTAGGGCGTTCGGCTGCACTGGTGCTGCCGTTGTTCGGCGAGCGGCAAAGCACATCGGACTTCGTCAAGCACTGCCGCGCCCAGAACGGCTGGTCGGGGACCACAGCCGTACGTCATCGGGACGGACGCGTGATCGAGGCGTGCTTGCGGATCACGATGCTGCGCGGCCTGGCCGGAGCGGTGCGGTGGTTCGTCTCGATGGTCGACACCGGCACTCTCTCCGGGGACACGATGAGCAGCCTGGTGAGCGGACCACTCCTGGGCCGCGCACCGATCGGGGTCGCCGTGCGCGACCTGCAACTACGGTGCGTGTTCGTCAACGACGTGATGGCCGAGCACGACGGCATCCCCTGTGACAAGCGGCTCGGACGCCGTCTGACCGAGGTCGTTCCCGGTCCCCGGTCGGAGGCGGTCGAGGCCATGACGCAGCAGGTGCTGCAGAGCGGCACCACCAAGGTGCACGAATACCGGACGTGGATGCCGGAGGGCAAAGGCCGGGGGTACCCCCTCGCCGCGTCGTTCCACTGTCTCCAAGGGGCCGGCGGTGAATCGCTGGGGGTATGTCTCGTCAGTGCCAACCTCGCCAAGAGCCGTCTGGCCCGGGAGCGCCTCGCCGTGGTGGGCGAAGCCGAAGCGCGGCTCGGCGGGACGCTGGATGTCATGCAGATCAGCCAGGAACTGGCCGACCTCGCGGTACCGCTGCTCGCCGACTTCGTCGCCGTGGACCTAGAACAGTCGACGTCGTCCGGTGACCTCTCCGCGGTCCGCGCGGCTCCGGCGGGCGAACACCACCCGACTCTGCGCCGTGCGGGGCAGGCCTCGATCCACGCTGGAGTTCCGGAATCGCCATGGATGCGTGGGGGGCCGGTCGCCGTGCCGCAGGCCTCGCCGTTCTCCGCGGTCCGCAGCACGGGCAGGTCTCACCTGGAACCGAACCTCGACCGTGCACCGGGGACATGGCTGGATCAGGTTCCGGCGATCGGGGAGAAGATCCGCTCCTACGGCGTGCACTCGCTGATGGCCGTCCCGATCCGTGCGCAGAACGCCCTCCTGGGTGTGGTGCTGTTCCTGCGCACCGAGGACCCCACGCCGTTCCACGAGGGTGACCTGTTGCTGGCCGAAGAGCTGGTCAAACGCGCCGTGCGGGCGCTGGACAACGCACGCCGGTATGCACGCGAGCAGACTGCGGCCCTGACCCTGCAGCGCAACCTGCTCCCCCGCCGCTTGCGAGGTGGCACCGCCGTCGAGACGGCCTCGCGCTACCTGCCGGCCGACGTGGAACACGGCGTCGGCGGCGACTGGTTCGACGTGATCCCGCTGTCCGCAGCGCGCGTCGCCCTGGTCGTCGGCGACGTCGTCGGACACGGCCTCCACGCCGCGGCAACGATGGGCACGCTGCGCGCCGCCGTCCGCACCCTGGCCGATCTGGAACTGCCACCAGCCGAGTTGCTGTCCCGCCTCGACAACACGATCCAGCGACTGGTCGAGGAGGAGGACGCCGAGCCCGCGGACGGCACGACGGCCGTCGTGGGGGCCACCTGCCTGTATGCCGTCTACGACCCGGCCACCCGCGTATGCACCATGGCCCGCGCCGGGCATCCCCCACCCGCAATCATCGACCCACAGGGCCGGGTGGCCTTCCCTGATCTGCCTACCGGAGCCCCGCTCGGCCTCGGTCTCGGACTCGGGGACCCCTTTGAATCGATGGAACTTGAACTTCCCGAAGGAAGCCTCATCGCCTTCTACACCGACGGTCTGGTCGAATCCCGCGACCACGACATCGACGACGGGATGAACAGCCTGGGCGCTGCCCTCGCCGAGCCGGATCGGGCCCTGGAAGACCTCTGCGACCTCGCAACGGAGTCCTTCCTGGAGCAGACGTCCTGCGACGACGCCACCCTGCTCCTGGTTCGCACCTGCTCACTCGACACCGACCGGGCCGCCACCTGGACGCTGCCCAGTGACGAGTGCGCCTCACGCACAGCACGGCAGTTGGCGGCCAGTCAGCTCCACGCATGGGGTCTGGACGCCCTCGCGGACTCGACCAAGCTGATCGTCAGCGAGCTCGTCACCAACGCCGTACGCCATGGAACCGGCACGGTCACCCTGTGCTTGAAAGAGCACAATGCTCTGACCTGCGAAGTATCCGACACCAGCATCTGCGTCCCACAGCTGCGCAGCGCCGGCATCACAGACGAGAACGGCCGCGGCCTCTTCCTGGTCGCCCAGCTCTCCCACCGCTGGGGATCACGCCCGGCATCCAAAGGCAAAGTCGTCTGGGCCGAACAAGAACTGCCCGGCAGCTCCGGCACCCGATCACGCCCGCTTCAGGCCGCCTGAAGATCAAGAAGGGAATGGCCTTCAGCGCCACACACCTACGACTGCCACATGACCACACCACATTCGCAAGCGGCCCCCCCAAGTGAACACCGCTCAGGCCCATCCGAGCCCGGCGCACCATGGATCAAGCCGGGGCCACGTCACGGCGTGTCGTGGAAGGCGAAGGCCAGCCCGTCCTGCCCCGCGGCCACGACCCGGACGTCCTTGAATCTGTCCTGGGCCGATCGAGGCCGACCGGCCCGGGCCGCGCAGTCGAACACCCGCCGGTCATGACCTGCGCCTCACGCGGCGCTCATACGCCACACATGGCGAACCGAACCCGTGATCACCTTCTACATCTTCTACGCCACGTTCGGATTCCAGCGAATGCGTAACCAGTTCCGGGCCCTGACCGATCAGATGGGACCCGGATTCAGGATCGGCGCGACCGCCGGCCGCACCACCATCACCGGCGAAGGCCTGCAGCACGGGGACGGGGCACTCGCAGCTGCCGGCCGGGGCACCACCAATCAACCTGCCGGGCGGCCGGGCCCCGGACGCGCCCCAACCAGCCCGAACAGGCTGTAGGCCGAACGCTCTCGCCTCACGGAAGACCACTTCGCCGCCCGCAACCCCGGAGATTTCCCTGCCGCCCACGCGTGTCACAAACAAGCAAGCAGTCTGGTCCTTACTGTCGACATCCCCCTTTAGGAGGCACAGATGAGCAATGCGCACACGCACCTGCCCCCGGGCGTTGAGATAATCGCAACCCTGCCGGATGCCGCATCCCGCATCGCGGTCGGCACCGAGGCCAGGACCATCCTGGTCACCCTGCAGCCCGGTGACCCCGGCGCACCGCCGCACCGGCACCCGGGGCCACTCTTCGGCTACGTGACCCAGGGCGAGATCCTCTTCGAGCTGGAGGGACAGCCGCCCCGGGTTCTCAAGGCCGGTGACGCCGTGTTCGAGCCCGGCGGTGACGTGATCCACTACCAAGGCGCCAACAACCTCCCGGACGCGCAGTCGCAGCTGGTCGTGACCATGTTCGCGCCGGCCGGTAGCCCGGTTCTGACCGTGGTCGGCGCGGAGGAGCTGGCCGAAAGGCAACACCTCCGCGCGCCCCGGCCCTGATAGCCACTGGCTTTCCTGACTCCCACCCGAGCCCAACGCTGTCTGCTCACCAACGGGCAGGCTCCTGAGGTGTCGGGTTCGCGAGACGTACCCAGGCCGACCGCCGCTGCGACCGGCCTGGGCCCCACAACGGGGGGCGCCGAGCACGCGGTGGCTAGCCGTTCGACGGCGCCGGGGTTGGGGACGATCTAGACGACGTCGACCTGACGCCAGGACTCGCAGTAGCGGAAGCCGCCGTTGCACCATTCGGTGGGACACCCTCTCCATCGGCAGTACCTGCGCCGAAGCCGCTACGTGAAGAGTTGGGTGGGTGGGGCCCACAGGTCATCTGTGTGCAGAGGTCGGGCAGGGCATTACATCGTGCGGCGGTTCCGGTCGCACCCGCGCCCCGCCCGGCCGGCGCGGCCCGCTCTCCTACCGCTACGCCCGGCCCGGCGAACCGTAGACCCCGACGACACCACCTCTGAGATTCCTCAAGTCGCTTGGTCTGCACAGAACATGGCCGTCAGGATGATCCTCATGACAGGAATCACGGGACTGACCAGGAAGAACACCTTCGTGCTGACCATAAGGGACGCGGACGTGGTCGCGGCGGCCCTGCGCCAGGCACTCGCGCAGGCCTCACCGGAGGAACGCCCCGGCCTGGAACGCGCCGCCGCACTCGTGGATTCCACTGCCTCCGCCACCGAGAGCGGGCTACGCGCCCGCTGGGTCCACTCCCGGCTGGCCGCTGCCGGCTTCATCGGGGACATCACCTCCGTCGCCGCGGTGAAGGCACTACGGCAAGCGGTGCCGACCCTCAGCCTGCTCGCGGCGGTACAACTCCAAAGAGAGGCGGTGACACACCCCGAGTGACCGGGCAGTCATCCCGACGGACTCGGGCAGGCCGTCGGACTGCTCAGAAAGCCCGGTAGCAGCGCGTCCGGTCCGACGAGGCGCTCATCAAGCTCACCTGGCCCGTCGAGGCACCCCAGGTGTTGCGTGGCCAGGCTGCGCGCTCAGCTGGTCCTCCCGGCGGATCGTACAAAGTCCAGTTGGCGGCCAGCGGCTTCGACGTCACGACCGTACTCGCGACGCTCGCCGCTGCTGCCGCCCGGAGTGCACCTGCTGCACGTCGAAGGCGACCCTGCCGAGATCCGCCGGGTCCTCGTGGCTCGGCTCCCCGACCGCCCCACCCCGCGGTCACGGCCGTCGCCCGAGCCATCACTTCGCCCGGCTGACACCTGCGCCGGGCCGCCCGATGCGTGCCGTGGCCCGCAGTCGGCGCAGTCTGCGGATCGCGCGGCGCCGTCGGGCGTGCCGGGACACGCAAGCGGTGGTGCGCTCCTCACCGGGACGGAGCGCACCACCTGAAGGGGGCGCCGGGAAAGGGGGAACCGGGCCGTATCAGCGGCGGTGGTCGCCGCGGTTGTCGTACCAGCTGCCGTCGCGGTGGTGGCCGTACCCTCCGCCGTGACGGTGGTTGTGGCCCCAGGACTCGTCGTCGACGTACCGGCCCCGGTCGTTGTACAGGGTCGCGGTGTCCTCGTCGTTGTCCCAGATGTAGTTGTGCCGGTCCTGGTAGACGTCGGTGTCGGTGTCGCGGCCGACGCCGGTGTGGACACGGACCGTGTCCCGCCCGCCGAGCCGGAAGTCGTCGAAGGTGTAGGTGTGGCCGTCCTCGTCCGACAGCGTGTAGCCGTCGAGGTCGACCGCCCGGCGGCTGGTGTTGGTGATCTCCACCCACTCCCTGTTCAGCGAGCGGTTGGAACGGTCGTCACGGCCCGGCGCGTCGGCCTGCACGTCCGAAATCTCCAGCCGTGCTCGGTCACCGCGCCCCGACTGGTGGTTTTCGGCGGCCGACGCCGGCAGCGCCGCCGCCCCCATACAGGCGGCCGCCACGGCTGTTACAGCACTGAGACGGCGGGCGGTTGCGGAAAGGGAAGCAGACACAAGGTCCTCTTTCGCGAAGGCGTACAGCACACTCGAAGGCGCCACGGCCGGAAAGCCGCAGGCCACTCGAGGTGTGTGGTGTGGGTGTGCGACCGGCCGGCCGCACACCCACACCCTGCAAGCGGACCCAAAAAGTCACGAGGGTTGTCCAGCGCGTGTTACAACTTGCCGACATTTACGTGACTGTCGGATGCATCACCCATCCATCCCAGAAGGGCGCGCGGTTGACGCTCCGAATCTCCAACTTCCTTCCCATACCGGGCAGATGGAGCTATCGCCGCGGACCGCAGCAACCCGCCCCTGCCATGGGGTCACCCGAAAGTGGGTAACAGCCGTCACCCTGGTTTGCCGAGCAGGCGCCTGCTGCATCACGGACCTCGGTACGGGTGTCAGGCACGGTCCGCGGTCACGAACGCGGCGACCGCGTCGGCGAACCGCTCGGGCTCTTCCAGATGACCGAAGTGGCCGCTGCGCTCCAGGACCACCAGTCGTGAGCCGGGGATCAGCTTGTGCAGCTCCTCGGCCCACCGCACTCCGCACACGACGTCGTACCGTCCGGCCACCACCAGTGCGGGCACGGTGAGCGCGGGCAGCGCCTCGCGGTCGTCGACCGGGTCGGCTGCGCCGTGCTCGTCCAGCCCGGAGACATAGCTCGCCCGCAGGGAATGCCCGAGCGGCGCCCACCGCTCAGGCTCTGCCCAGTAACCGGCGATGTAGGCCGGCAGCACCCCTCGGGCAGCGGCCAGCATCGCCTCGTCGTCGGCGATGGCCGGGATGGCCGCGAACGCCTCCAGCACGGCCGGCAGCTCCGGGTGACCGGCGTGCCGGGTCGCGAACTGCTGCACCGAACGCATCATTTCGGCGCCGAACTCCTCTCCGGTGATTGGCGCGCTGTCGTACAGCACGATGCCCGCGAGCCGGTCGGGGCGGTGCAGCGCGTGGTACTGGGCGACGAAGCCGCCGTGGGAATGCCCCAGCAGATGCACACGCGGTACCGCGAGGTGATCGATGACCGCGGCGAGGTGACCGCTGTACAGGGCTCGTGTGTAACCGTGAGGGTGACCGGGCAGCCGCCCGGAACCACCGGTGCCGGCAGGCTCCACGTACACCATCGTCAGCCGCTTCTCCAGCTCCGGCGCACGCAGGTACTCCCAGGCGATGCCGGGCCCGCCGGGGTGCGCCACGCACACCGGCCCGGCGCCATGGACGTGGTAACGCAGGACCACGCCCTCCGCGTCGACGGTGTGGACTCCGGGGGTCAGAGGGTGGGCGACAGATGTGACCATCACAGCTCCCGATCTCGCGAGTGGTTCGATGAACACCGGCAAGATGCGGGAGCAGGCGAGGAGTTCGATCTCGCCGGAGTGATGAGGGTCACGCCCTTCGGGATCCGCGCGTCAGACGATCCCGCGCTCGGGCAGTACGGAGTCCCTCAGCGCAATGGGGTGGAACAGCCGCAGCTGGGCGACCCGGCCGCCGCTGAGACTCATGATCCATGCCACGGCGGGCGGGCAGTGCCCGGGATCGTCGGCCGGGCTGACGAGGTCCATCTCCCACACGGCCAGCGTTCGGCCCGCGGCCACGTTCACCGGCCGCTGACGCACTCCGGCGGCCAGATCCCCGTCCATACCACGGGCCAGCAGATCTGCCCCGCCGATCCGCGCGGCTCCGCTCATCAAGGCGACCTCGGGTGACCACCGCTCGGTCAGGACCCTGCCGAAGTGGCCGGCCTCCGCGGCGGCCAGCGTGTCCCGTGCCTCGTCCCAACTCGCCGCGGTGCGCACCCGGGCATCGCTGTGCGCCGCGTCCGCGGTCGCGGCCAGAGCTCCGGCGAGTCTGGCCCGGGCCTGGTTCAGCCGGCTGCGGACCGTGCCCACGGGCACCCCCAGAACCTGGGCGATCCGCTCGTACGCGGTCACGCCCTCGGTGAAGTGCCGCAGCACCAGGGGGATCCGAAGCGTGACGGGCAGTTCCTCGACGGCCTCCCACACCCAGTCCCGCAGCGCATGGTGCTCCAGCGTCTCCTCGGGTCCGGCGTCCGGATCGGGCACGGACAGCCCGTCGAACGGCTCGCCGGGCCGGGAACGACGAAGCAGCATCCGGCAGTTGTTGCGCACGATCATCCGCAGCCACGCACCGACCGCGCCCGGATCACGCACGTCCCCGATCCGGGCCAGGGCGACGAGCACGGCGTCCTGGACGACGTCGTCCGCGTCCGGGCCGGGACCCAGGATGCTCAGCGCCACGGCCCGCATGCCCGCCCGGTGCCGCTCCAGCAGCAGCCCCAGCGCCGCCACGTCACCGGCCTGCGCCGCTCTGGTGAGCCTGATGTCCTCGGCGCTCGCGTCCGCTGCCGCCCGCCCGGCCATGGCACGACCTCCCCCTGGCAGACCTGCTCGGACAACCGTACCGGGCTGCGCTCACCGCGGCGGCCCGGGAAAGAGCACCCGGAGTGTGCGCAGCTTTCTGTCGCGGCGGACCGTGATCCGGGCCAGGGTCGCCGGCCAGGGACTGACGGCATCCGCGGGATCGATGACGTCCAGCTCCCACACGGTGATGTCCCGGCCGGCCACGACATGGGGCAGGTGCTGGCACACCCCGGCCTCCCAGTCGCGGCGCATGGCCGGGAAGGGGTGCACGCGCTCCCCGGGTGGGCCGAGGAGTTCGGTCCTCCTGGGCCACAACTCGGCTACTTCACCTGGCAGATGCCCCTGCGCGCCACCCTGCAACGTCGCCGCCGCCTGCTGCATGCCGTCCTCGGCACGGGCGGAGGCGTCGACGTGCGCCTGTGCGGCGGTCGCGAGCAGTACCTGAGCGAGCTCTCCTCTGGCCGGGTTGATCCGACTGCGCACCGTCCCCGACGGGAATCCCGCACGCGGCGGCGCTCTCCTGGTGCGACGTGATGCCGCTGAAGTCGCAGCATAGGCCGTAGCAGCCCGGCCAGTTCATCCACCGTGCCTCGGATCCAGCCCCGCATGGCGTGCCGCTCGCGGACTCGTTCAGGGTGGGTCGGTTCGTGATCACACAGACGCACACGGTCGAGGCCGTCCGGCCCGGGCAACTCCCGTCTGGCGGACAGCCGCATCCCGGCCGTGTTGCGCACGATCGCCTTCAACCGCGACGCCACGGCCGCGGGATCTCTCGCATCGCCGATCAGTGGTCAAGGACTACATCGCGCAACAGAAGCGGCCGGACTGAACGCGGCCGGCCCTGGGGGCGGCAGACAGTGCGGACCCGTGCTCACAGCGCAGGTCAGAGCAATCGTGAGAGGCGATTCACCCTCAGCCTGAAGGCCGGGGAACTCTCGCAGGATCAGAGGTAGGAGGTCGAAGTTGGCCCGACCGCCCGGTCCTACAGCCGGACTCTGCGCAGGGTCGTCGGCAGCCTCCGTGCCGACATCGACGAAGCCAGCAACAGGGCTGGCTCGGCGAGACCGCAGGCCAAAAGGTGAGCCTCGCCGCGGCGAACGAGAAGCTCACGGCGATGAGCCGTCTCACCGAACGGCATGGCGTGGCCCACCTAGGCATGCCCGGCCTCCGGTCCGCTTCGGGTCGGCAAGGCTGACTGCCCGACGCCTCTGCTTCGCAAGCCGGAGCCCACGTGGACAGATCCGCCTTGAGGGTGAGCGCTTCATCCTCAAGGCCTGCGCCGACGGGCTCTCAGGCATCGGCGCAGCCCTTCGCCGGCCTCGCCCACGGCGACGAGCAGCGCGGCGGAGGCCGCGCACGCCGCGAGAGAGGTGGATCGGTCCAGGGCCTTGCCCAGGAGCCACAGAGCAAGGGCAAGCAACACCCACCAGGCGGTGACCGACCAGACGAAGCGCCACCGGCGGCGCGTGTCGGTCACGACGCCGCCTTCGAGGCTCCAGAACTCACGCCAACCGCCGGAGCACATCCGGCAATTGCTACGACGCCAGCGACAACCGTGACTGCCCGGGTGATCGCGGGTGGAGCGTCGGCACGGCGCGGGATCGTGTCGAGCGGGGCTGCGGCCCACAGGGAGAGCAGGGCCCAGCCGCGTGGACGTGCAGGCGCCAGGCGGGCGTGCAGGCGATGCGGAATCCGGCCGGTCAGCAGGGCCGGCCCGGCCGGGAGCAGAGTAAGGGAAAGGGAAAGAACGGCGAGGCCGGCCAAGTGCCAGGTCACGGGTGCAGGGACTCCTGTCGTCGGGGCGGGGCGTGGTGGGGTCAGCCGTGGCGGCCGACGGCAGCCACGACTAGGCCGGTTGCCAGCACGGCAAGGCCAGTGACCAGAACGGGCAGGCCGGGGCCGGGCAGGACATACATGGCGGTCCCGGCTGCTGTGAGTACCGCGCCGACGGCTGCGAGCGCGGTTCCGACGCGCCGTTCGGGCATGGGGCTCCTCATCATGGCTTGGAACCATCACTCCGGCGGCCAACAGGGCAACGGCCACACCGGCCGGGACCGCAGGTCCAGACCGAGCGCGGGTATGCCGAAGTGGAAGTCGCGTTTGGAGTCGTACGTGCTGCTGAAAGGGGTGTTCGCCCACACCAGTGCCACCACCGCCGCTGCCGGCAGCACCAGCCCACCGACCGTCTCCGTGCGCAGGACCCGGGCCACCCGCACGCTCCGGCCAGGGCAGTGGGGCGAGGAAGACCGAACGCTCACGCAGGGCAGCAGGCATGGCACACCTCCGGGGCATCGACGTGTGGGCACACGGGCCCATTGACGCCGACCAGACTTCCCGGCACACCCCGCATCTCTTGACGCGTTCTTTACACACTATCAACCCCGGCCCTGCCACGACCAGGTGCGTCCTTCGGGCGGCCTGCAGCTGAAGCCCGCCTCGTCCTCGAAGCAGATGTAGTTCCTGCAGGCTGCCCGGGCTCTTTCGCCTCCGCCCAGGTCGCCTCCTCCAGCCGGTCGCGGCTCGTTCGTCGCGCTCGGCCACGCTGGGTGCGGGCATCTGCGGGGTGAAACCGAGCCGTCGCATCAGCCTCGTTGCGCCCAAGGTGCTGTAGACACCTCAGGTGTTTAGCGTGTCAAGCGGCTTCGGCTCGTTCGACGGGAAAGGCGGTCTGTTCGTCGAACAGTTCGGTGTGCTGGAGGCAGTGGTAGAGCTGGCCGATCATGCGGTTGAACAGGTGGCGCTGAGCGCCGGCGTGCCAGTCGCCACAGTCGTCGCGGCGGCGGCGGTAGTGGGCTTTGGCGCCAGGTGAGGCGTTGGGGGCGGAGAAGGCCCACAGGTAGCCAGCCGCGTTGAGCCGGTCGTTCTTGACCCAGCGGCGGGTGATGGACGACTTCTTGCCAGAGGCGCGGGTGATGGGCGAGGAGCCAGCGTATGCCTTCAGTCCGCGGGCGTCGGTGAAACGGGTGCGGTCGTCCCCGACCTCGGCGAGCACCCGGGCGCCGAGCTGGACGCCGAGGCCGGGGAAGGACAGGTAGATGTCAGCGTCCGGGTGCTGAGGGAACACCTCCTCCACCGCCTTCGCGAGCCGGTCGGCGGCGGTGCAGGCGGCCTCCAGCTGGATCAGCAGGGCCAGCATCTGCTCGCCGAGGGCGTCCTCCACAAGCGGAGGCTGGTGGGCCCACTCGGCGCGGAGGACCTCGTGCAACCGGTCGGCGTCCGCCTCGATGCCGCGCTGGCGTCCGGCGCGCTTGAGGGCGGCTTGGAGCTGTGTGCGGGTCAGACGGGCCGCGCGGGTTGGGGTTGGAGCGGCCTTGAGCAGGGCGAGGGCCTCGGGGCGGCACAGGCCGTTCTTCCATGGCTCGACCGCGGCCAGGGCGGCGGGGTAGTACTCGCGCAGCAGCGAGCGGAGCTGATTGGCGATGGTCTGACGGTTCCAGGTGGCGTCCTGCTGTGCCCGGGCCAGGACGGCGATGGCGCGGGCGAGGTCGGTGTCGTCGGGCAGGACACGGTGGGCATGCATGTCCGTGCGCAGGATGTTCGCCAGCACGAGGGCGTCGCCGGGGTCGGACTTCTTGCGCGAGACGGAGTGGCGGTCGCGGTAGCGAGCGGCAGCCATCGGGTTGATCGTGTAGACCTTCCGCCGACCGGTGCGCAGGACGGCGACCAGCAGGCCCCGGGAGGTCTCGATCGCGACCGGGATGGGGTTGTCCTCGGTGTCGCCGTGCTCGGCGAGCAGGTCCAGCAGGATCTTGTACCCGGCCGCGTCGTCGGTGATGTGCCGTTTGGCGACCAGCATTCCGGTGTCGTCGACCAGCGCCACGTCGTGTGTCTTCTCTGCCCAGTCGATGCCGCAGTAGATCAAAGTCCCTCCCGGTACTGCCTGTACGTTTGTGCTGGTCACGAGCTCGTGCGGAACCACGCAGCGACCTAATCCCAGGACTCGGCCCTCGGGGCCGGTCAGCCACCTCAGCAGCTGTTCGTGGCACCAGCGCACCCCACGGGCCTCGGTCTCTGCGGGGAGCTCCAAGATCGGCTCGGGCGTACCAAGAGGTCACCGCGCGATGGGCTCGCACCACCAACACCAACGAGAGGCAAGGCCGATGGTGTTGACGGTGGTGGTAGTCGCGAGGGCAACCAGACGTCGCACGGTCTACAGCTAGGCGTCGAGGCCCGGAGACGTGTAGGCGTCCGCCCGCCGCCCATGCGGCCACCACCACCATCAGAGCCGGGACCGCCCACCGATACACGGACAGGGTTCGGGAGCCTGGATCAAGCCAGACGCCACGGTCCCGCCATTCTCGAACGGCTTGTCCGCGTTCCCAATCTGGCAGACCGTTCTTATCCACGGATTAGGAGACGTGGAATTTCCTGCCCCTCAGTGTGGCCACCCGTGGGGCCGTTCACACCTGAGTCCTCGGTCCAGCGATGCGCGGCCAGCCCCTGCTCGAGATACCCGGCGAGCTTCTCCAGACAGCGCGGCGGCAGACGGCACCGGCCCCGCTCGGCCCTTGCGAGACCAGCGCGTCAGTATCGCCTTGTCGCCACAACTGCTGTCACTGGTAAACCGACTTCACACTCACACGCAGCTGCTGGGCCTCACCTCGGGCGGTTTGACCTGCCGAGCGAACAGCTCCGCCGCCTGCATCCGCACCGCTTCCCGCCCCCGCCTTGCTGCAGGCGTCAGCCCGCCCCCATCCGCATTTCTCACACACCACGGATTACCGGCAATGCGGCACCCGCATCGGAATGTTCAGCAAGGATCACCTCAACGAGCCGAGATCAGTAAAGATCAAGCTCAGGTTCCCAGAATGGGGACCTGCGGGACAGGCCCCATACTCCGGCTTCACACATCCAGCTCGAACCCCGATCTTCCAACCATCGGTCTCGCTGGTCCGTCCGGGGGGCAGACTGCCCCGAACGGGGGCGTCATCGATGGTGCAGCATTGCGATCATGAAATCGCCGTGAGCCACTCGTTTCATGATCAGACACACGATACGCACCCTCTGCGTAGCCTCCCTCGTGGCCGCTCCCCTCGCCCTGACCGCAACGCCTGCGCAAGCCATGACGTCATGCACGGTCAACGGCCGCCCCGTATCCGGTACGACCGTCAGCGGTACTGCCGGCTCCGACTACATCAGCTGCGGCGCCCTCGCCCTGGGGGACAGCGTCAACGGCTTGGGCGGCAGCGACTACATCGTCATCAACGGCATCGTTGCCGGCACCATCGACGGCGGCGCCGGTGGCGACTCCATCACGGCCAACGCCGGTACTGCGGTGACCGGCAGGATTCTCGGCGGAGCCGACAGCGACTTCATCTCCGTCGGCCCGAACGCCGGCACTGTCGACGGCGGACTCGGGTCGGACTACTGCCGAGTCACTTCCGGTAACCCTCCCATCAACTGCTGACCAGCCGGGGGCTCGTTAAGCCAGCAGCTGCGATGCTCAGAACGAAACAGGCCGCGGAGCCCGACGGTTTTTGGCCGTCATCCGAGTTCTGCTCCTCCTGTGCCACCGCAGCCGCACGCGTTGCTTCAGCGGCGGCGTACTTGCGAGCGACATCGGCACGGTCCCCCACACATCCAGGTCCCCGCCCCTCATTTTCTCTTGCTCACGATGGTCTCTTCCCAGCGTTCGCCGGTGGGCGTCGCCCCGCACCGCGTGCACACCGGCGGCCGCGAATCCCACGCGTGGTTCGTAACCTCCGCACGTACCGCCGCCGAATGGCTTCGACCACGCACGAAGCTTTCCGTACCGCTTCACCTGCGGTGCAAGCCTCCGAACGGGTGTGTTAGCTTGAGGCCGCTTCCTTCCCTTTCTCTCGCTGACACGTGGGAAAGCAAGGAACCGGGCCCCCGCTTCGGCGGGGGCCTTGTCACAGGCCGAATGCAACGAGCCACCAGCCCTCTGCGGTCACCTACGCGGGTGCACAGCCTGTGGCGGCCGCCCGTCACCCGAAAAGGCGTCACAGACGGCGCAGCCTGAACGGTGGCGGCCAAGAACCGGCGGCGAGCCGTACCGGCCGCCGCACGGGCTGCCCGAATACGCCCGCGGGCACCAGGGACGGCACTGGACGCAGCCCTCCCTGAGCAGCCTGTCGGGCGAGCCGCCCGCTGAGAGCCGTTGCCGGACCGACACCACAACCGCGTTGCACCGAGTGACAACGTGCGAACCCGGACGCGTGCAACGCCCCGAACTGCACGGACGCGCCCGCAGCCCCCCAGAAGCTCCAGATCGTCCAGGCCGTGACCGGTGAATCGTCATTCGATCTTGTAACCGGGCCGCCTTCCTTGATCGTTTGGGCGGCGTGGGACGTGGCGGTCTAGCACCCGATGGCCGGCACCCTCGTCCTGGACCGGGACACGCTGACCAGCTCCACGGCCCCCGACCAGCACATCGTCGTCTGGACCGCGCAACCGAGAAGCCCTTCGGAAGACGGACTCCATCGCCTCCGCCGCCAGACGGCGCACACGGTCGCGCCGAGACCAGCCCCGTCCCCTCGTCCCCCGGTACGTCTTTCGTGACGCCCTCTGCCGGGCCGCCCGGGGCGGCGGTCCGCGGCGCTCGTCTGCTGCGGTGCGCTTCCGTACTTCTCGGCTGTCGGCGACGTCATGCCAAGGCATCGAGCCCTTGGGGCAGGTCGTCGGACACCAACCAACACCAAGGCGGATGGGCTACTTCGGCGCATGCGGTTCCGCGGTCCCGGCGCCGGACGGCACCTGTGCGCCCTGTTCGGTCGCGGCCCAGCTGGAGAGCAGCATGAGCGCTTCGTGTGAGGGCGAGCCGGATTCGGCGGTGTAGCCGATGACCGTGAGGCCTGCGGTGCTGGTGACGTCGAGGGCTTCGAAGCGCAGGGTCATGTCACCCACCGCATGGTGATGGAAGTCCTTGCTGCCGCTGCGGTGGGCGCGTACGTCATGGGCGGCCCACCGGGTCCGGAACTCGGTGCTGCGAGTGGCCAGCTCTCCGATCAGACCGGTGACGGCCTTGGAGTAGGGCGACCGGGTGGCTTCGACCCGCAGCAGTGCCACGGCGTCGTCGGCCGCCTTCTGCCAGGCGGGGAAGACCTCGTCGGCGCGGGCGTTCAGGAAGATGAAGCGGGCGAGGTTCGGCGGCTCGGCCTGGTGCTCGAATACGGCGCCGTAGAGCGCTCGGCCCAGCGGGTTGGCCGCGACGATGTCGAGGTGGGCGTTCTGCACGATGGTCGGCGCGCAGACCATGGTGTCGATGAGTGCCTGGACGCTCTGCGGGACCTGCGGGCGGGGGCTGCGTGCCCGCGTCTGCACTTTGCCCGCCCTGGCGGTGGCGGCCCTGGCCAGGTCGAACAGGTGGGCCGTCTCGACCTCGTCGAGCCGCAGGGCCGTGGTGATGGCGTGCAGAACCTCGTCGGACACCCCGGCCACCTGACCGCGCTCGATCTGGATGTAGTACTCGACGCTCACACCGGCCAGCAACGCGACCTCCTCGCGGCGCAGGCCGGGCACCCGGCGGCGCCCCGCGGTGGGAAGGCCCACCTGGTCGGGGGTGATCTTCGCACGGCGGGTCGTCAGGAAGTCTTTGATGTCCTTGGCGGTCTCCACAGTGTCCATGCTTCGAGGCTAAACGCCTCGCGGACCGCCAAGGAGAGGCTGCCAGTACCCCCGATAAGCGGCATCTCCCACAGGCTCGCGAACGCCCGCAGTCTGAATGTCGTCGCCCGAACCGACCGGTCGAGCGCATCAAGGCACGAGACAGCACATGGAGCATCCAGTGGAAGCCATCACCTTCCCCAACGGCCCGATCACCATGGCCGGCCACCTCTACCTGCCCGCCGGCTTCGACCCCGAGGGCAGCTACGCCGCCGTCGTCACCGTCCACCCCGGTGGTGGTGTGAAGGAGCAGGCGTCCGGACTGTACGCGAGCAAGCTCGCCGAGCAGGGCTTCGTGGCCCTTGCCTTCGACGCCTCCTTCCAGGGCGACAGCGGCGGCGAGCCGCACCACCTGGAGGACCCCTACGCCCGCGTCGACGACGTACGGGCCGCCGTCGACCACCTCCAGTCGCTCCCCTACGTCGACCCCGAGCGCATCGGCGCGCTCGGCATCTGCGCCGGAGGCGGCTACGCCGTCAACGCCGCAATGACCGACTACCGCATCAAGGCGGTCACCACGGCCAGCGGCCTGAACATCGGCACCTCCTTCCGCCGGAACTGGTACGGCACCGACTCCGACGCGGCCGCCGTGCCCACCCTCCAGGCCGTCGCCCAGCAGCGCACCGCCGAAGCACAGGGCGCCGAGGTCGCCTACCTCCCCTACGTTCCCGCCGAGCCCGACGAGACCACCCCGCGCGACCTGGTCGAGGCACACGACTACTACCTCACCCCGCGCGCCCAGCACCCCAACGCCAAGAACAAGTTCCTCTTCACCAAGAGCGTCTCGCGGATCTTCACCTTCGACGCCTTCCACATGGTCGAGGACCTGCTCACCCAGCCCATCCTCATCGTCGCCGGCAGCGAAGCCGGATCCCTGTGGATGTCCACCGAACTGCACGGCCGTGTCCGCAGCCCCAAGAAGCTCGTGGTCGTCGATGGCGGCACACACATGGACTTCTACGACGTGCCGAAGTACGTCGACCGCGCCATCGAAGAGGCCGTGCCGTTCTTCCGCCAGAACCTCTCCGGCCAGACCGCCGACGAGAACTGAGACCCCCCTTTCGGGCGCCGGCCGAGGCTCCCCTCGCCCGGCCGGCGCCCACGGCACCGCAGCCGCTCCAGGAGCGGCACCACCCCCACGCAACGAAAGCAGCAAGTCATGGGGACCGACGTACGCTTCCCCAGCAGCGGTATGACCCTTGCAGAACACCTGTGCACCTCGTCGTGCCGGGTGCCGGCCGCAGGGGTGAGCTTGTCCAGTCGTTCGAGCTGCTCCGCGGACAGCTCGATCCGCTCGGCGTTCCTCAGCATCGCCAGCAGCAACAGCGTCACCGCCCCCATCGGCTCGCCGACCAACAGCTGCCACTCGATCGACAGCCCAGCCACGTGCACCGCGACGAACGCCGCCACCAGGCACAGGTAGAGAATCGCGAACTGCGGCGAGCTGGTGAAGCCGGAACGGGGTCCGGCGCTGACCGCTGCGGTTCGTGCTTGTCGGTGTCAGACGCTGGTGTCAGACGTCGCATGCAGTCTTGACCAGACCTACTTCGCCGCTCTACGGCACCCGTCCTACGCCTCCGGTTCCCACTCGCGGAGCAGGTCGAACAAACCTGCGTCTCCCTCGAACTGCAGGGAGTCCGCCGGGATACGGTCGTACACGAAGAGAACCAGCTCATTGGCCGTGCCGCGAACGGAGACGCCGACCGCGTTCGGGCCCTCGTCGGCAGCGGCGACAGACGTCGTACTGGGCGCGGAGATACGGGTGGAGCGGGCGCCGTCGCCGTCGAGCGTGAGGCGCCAGGAGTGGCCCTCGGTGGCGTGGAATTCGAAGGCAGTGGGCTTGTGCGGCCAGGCACTCGTCGTTGCGACGCAGGTGTACAGAAACTCCTCGACACCGTCGAGTGCCACCTCGTCCGGCAGCGGCTCCGGGGCACCCAGAGTGACCTGGGCGTCGTAGGTGTGCACCGCCATCTGCTGGAGCTGGTGCCGGGCGACGGCGCCACAGGTCTGCGGCGACTGGGACGCTCCCCACCACGTCCAGCAACCGCGATCCGGGCCGGCTTCCCGCAGTGCGTCCAGCAGTTGCTCCGCGGACTCCGTCAACCAGGCCAGCAGGGCCTCGCGTTCCCGAGGCGCAGCCGGGGCGCCCTCCGCTGCGGACTTGGCCGGAGCAGGCCCTGCGGCGACGGTGGCGGCCCAGTCGCGGCGCCCCTCGCCGATGTGCTGCGCAAGATCGAAGAGCGTCCACTCGGGGCAGGTCGGCACCTGTACGTCGAGGCTGGGCGCGGAGGCGATCGCGGCGCGGAAGGCGCTCAACCGTTCGTCGATCAGTCGCAGCAGAACGGGGAACGCAAGTGTCGTTGTCACATGGACTCTCTATCACCGTGTTCCGACGATCGGACAGTGATTTTCACAGCCGAGGCGGCGAGCGCACGGCACGGACAGAGGCACCCCCGCCCTGAACTCTACCCACTTCACATGCCCCGGCCAGCCCTCCCAGGGGCGGCTACGTCACTTCGAGATCCCGTTTTTAAGTTAATTAGCAATTAATATTGACAGGCTTCAGGGGTCTCGGCAGGGTTTCCGCCGTGGCACCGACCCCCGGCGTGACAGCCGGAGCGGGGGGTGCCTCGTGTCCCCCAACTCTCGGGAGAATCAAGTGACTTCGCATCGTGCAGAGATGGCGCGTGTGCGGCGGACCGCGGCGGTGTTCGGCGCAGCGGTACTGGTCGGGTCGGCTGTTCCGACGGCGCACGCCGCGGACGACCAGGGTGCGCCGCAGTACTACGACAGCGGCCTCGCCCCCACGCCGTACATGGGATGGAACACCTACTACGGGCTCGGCGCCCCGACGGAGGATCAGGTCAGGAAGGTCGCCGACTACCTCGTCAGCAGCGGACTGCGCGACAGCGGTTACAACATCGTCTGGCTGGACGGTGGTTGGCAGGCCGACCAGCCGCGCGACCCGGAGACGGGCCGACTCGTGGCCAGCCCCACGCGTTTCCCCTCCGGCATCCCCGCACTCGTGACGTACCTTCACAAGCGCGGCCTCAAGGCCGGCATCTACACCGACGCGGGCGAGTACGACGGCGGCAAGTGGTGCGGGCTCGGCAGCCGCGGCCACTACACCGAGGACGCGCGCCAGTTCGCCGAGTGGAAGGTGGACGCCATCAAGGCGGACTTCCTGTGCGGCATCGGCGCCGGACTCGATCCGGGCCCGGCCTTCAAGGAGTTCAGCGACGCCGTCGCCAAGTCCGGCCGGAAGATGCTGCTCAACGTGTGCAACCCGCTCACCGACGACTGGGGCATGTCGCACTCCCCCGCGCAGGACGCGCACAACACCTTCGCCTACGGGCCGACGACCGCCGACTCCTGGCGCACCGGCACCGACATCGCCTGGGGCACCCCGACAGCCGGGGAGTGGCCGAACATCCTGCGCAACATGGACGCCAACGCCTGGCACCCCGAGGCGCAGGGCCCCGGGCGCTGGAACGACCCGGACTACCTCATCCCGATGCGCAAGCTCGCCGAAGGCGGCTACGAACTCGACCAGGAGGAGTCCACCACCCAGTTCGTGATGTGGGCCGAGATGGCCTCGCCGCTGATGCTCGGCAGCGACCCGCGGACCCTGTCGCAGTCCATGCTCGACACCCTGCGCAATCCCGAGATCATCGCCGTCGACCAGGACCCGCTGGGCATCCAGGGCGCCCGCGTGGCCACCGACTCCGTCGGCGACGTCTACAGCAAGGTGCTCCAAGGCGCGGGCAGGCGGGCGGTCGTGCTGCTCAACCGTTCCGACCAGGCGCAGGACCGCACGGTGAGGTTCGCGGACGCCGGCCTGACGGGCGAGGTCGGCGTCCGCGATCTGCGGGCCCGCACCTCGCGTGGCACCTTCACCGGTTCGTACACCGTGCGCGTCCCCGCACACGGCACCGCCTTCCTCAAGCTGACCGGCACCGACCAGGCCCCCGGCGCGCAGCTGCCCGGCCGCGCCTCGGCGAGCCCCGCCCTGGTGCGCGACGGCGACACCATGACCGTCTTCACCCGCGGCACCGACGGGTCCCTGAGGGCGCAGACCGCCCGTGGCGGTGACTGGTCCAAGGCTCGCAGCAGCGATCTGGGCGGGCCGACGCGCGGCCGGATTCTCGGCCAGCCCGCCGCGTACGCCTCCGCCGGCGGCCGGATAGACGTCTTCGTGCGCGGCACGGACGACACCGCCTACCGGCGCGTGTACGCGAACGGGCGCTGGGGTCGCTGGCAGAGCCTGGGCGGCACCCTGACGGACGCGCCGACCGTGGCCTTCGCCGGCCCGGACGACTGGACGCTCGTCGCCCGCGGCGCGGACGGCAGGCTGTGGTCGCGCGGCTCTGCCTCCGGCTGGACCTCGCAGGGCGCCCCGCAGGACAAGGCGTTCTACGGCCGTCCCTCGGGCGTCGTGGACGACGCGGGCCGTGTGCACGTGGCCGTGCGCACCTCCGACGACGCGGTCTGGGAGCGGACGCGTGACGCCTCCGGCGACTGGTCGGACTGGACGGCCCTGGGCGGCACGGTGAGCGGCAGCCCGACGCTGGTGGCGTCCGGCGGCGCGGTGCACCTGTACGCACGTGCCGGTGACTACACGCTCTGGACGCGCAGCTGGACGGCATCCGGGGGCTGGGCCGGCTGGAGCAAGGTGGATGCCTTCGTCAGCGGCGCGTTCGACGGGGCGCTCGGTGCCGTGGCCGGGCCGGACGGGGGCGTGCTGGCCGCCTTCCGCGGAGTGGACGGGCGCGTCCACCAGACCGGGCTCTGAGCTCCGCGTTCGACCCACTCACCCCTGTTTCATCAAGTTACATCAGGTCCATGCGGTTTCAGCCGGTTCATTCCAGTTCCGCCTGCGCCGTTCCGTAGCACAGCACCATCGCATCACCGCCCGATCCGGCTTCACCCCGCAGCAACGGGTGTGTCCCCGGGGCTTGTCCGCCCCGGGACACACCCTCCACAGAATAAATTACTAATTAATCTTGACGGCCTTGAGACCCCTGAGCCAAGCTGTGCCTGCCGCGCCCGGAGCCGGGCCGTCAGGGGGCCTCAAGCTCCGTTCCATGGGCACCAAGGGAGTGCACAGATGACCGCCTTCAACGCCACCCGCCGCAGATTCCTCATAGGAACAGGCGCAGTCGGCGCCGGCGCACTGCTCAGCAGCTGCGTCACCTCGAGCCCGTCCGCCTCCGGAGGTAAGTCCGGCGGCCCCGTGACCCTGCAGTCCAACCTCTCCTCGCCGCAGGCGAAGACCGCGATGCAGCAGATCGTCGCCGCCTTCGACAAGCGCGGCGACGCCAAGGCACAGCTGAACACCGTCGCCTCGGAGACCTTCCGCACGCAGCTGCCGACCTACCTCACGTCGGCCAACCCGCCGGACGTCTACACCTGGTACCCCGGTTCCGTCGCCGAGTCGTACGCCAAGAAGGACCTCCTCCTCGACCTCGACGACATCTGGACCAAGCCCGAGCTCTCCGGCTACTCCGACGCGCTGAAGAACCTCTGCACCTCGGCCTCCAGCGGCAAGAAGGTCTTCGTGCCCACCAGCTACTACTGGTGGGGCATGTTCTACCGCAAGTCCAACTTCGCGAAGTGGGGCGTGCAGGAGCCCAAGACCTGGGACGAGTTCCTCGACCTGTGCGACAAGCTCAAGAGCAAGGGCGTCGCCCCGATCGGCCTCGGCGCCGGCGGCGACACCCCGTGGGTCGCCTCCGCATGGTTCGACTACCTCGACATCCGCGTCAACGGCGCCACGTTCCACCGCGAACTCCTGGCCGGTAAGCACCGTTTCGACGGCCCCGAGGTCCGCAAGGTCTTCGACAAGTGGGACGAGGTCCGCCCGTACTTCGACCCGAACGGCACGGCGATCCCCTTCCAGGACGCCACCACCGCCCTGCTCCAGGGCCGGACCGGCATGATGCTCATCGGCACCTTCTTCGCCGACGCCGCGCCCAAGGACGCCCTGGGCGACCTGGACTTCTTCCAGTTCCCCATCATCGACCCGAGCGTGCCGGTCGCCGAAGAGGCGCCCACCGACGGCTACTTCGCCAGCGCCCGCACCGGACGTGCCGACGACGTCAAGGAGCTGATGCGCTACCTCGCCACCGCCGAGGCGCAGGAGCTCTACCTCAAGAGCTCGTCCGGCACTTCGCTGCCGACCCACCCGGACGCCAAGGACGCGGGCACCCCGCTCGTCCTCAAGGGCCGCAAGCTCATCGAGAGCGCCGCCGAGCTCACCCAGTTCTTCAACCGGGACTCCAGCGACGCGCTCCAGCCGACCGCGGACACGGCCCTGGTGCACTACCTGGCCAAGCCCAAGGAGATCGATTCCATCCTCACCACCTGGCAGCGCAGCGCACAGAAGATCTGGAGCCAGTGACGATGGCGCTGATCGGCTCCGCACGACGGTCCAGGGCCACCCGGGTGCCCCCGGTGGTCCTGGCCTTCGTCCTCGTCCCGCTGCTCGCCGAGGGGTTCTGGGTCTTCTGGCCGGCCCTGCAGGGCTTCTATCTCTCCCTCACCTCCTGGGACGGCCTGGCGGCCCCGAAGTTCGTCGGCCTGGGCAACTACAGCGAGATGGTGCACGACGCGGTCTTCCGCACCGCCGCGATCAACATGGTGCTGTGGCTGCTGCTCTTCGGCGGGCTCTCCGCGGCCCTCGGGCTCGGTACCGCGATGCTGTTGCAGAAGGAGCGGCGCGGCATCGGGCTCTACCGGGCGGCGCTCTTCCTGCCGGTGGTCTTCTCGCTGGTCGCGACCGCGCTGGTGTGGCAGGCCATGTACCAGCCGGACGGCCTGATCAACAACGTGCTGGGGGCCGTCGGTCTCGGCGGCTGGAAGCACGCCTGGCTCGCCGACCAGGACACCGCCTTCTACGCGGTGATCGTGCCCGCGCTGTGGCGCCAGGTCGGCTATGTGATGGTGCTGTACCTGGCCGGCCTCAAGGGCGTCGACCCCGTCCTGTACGAGGCCGCCAAGGTCGACGGCGCCACCCGCTGGCAGCAGTTCCGGCACATCACCCTGCCGCAGCTGCGCAGCGTCAACGCGGTCGTCCTGTCGGTGATCGTCATCGACTCGCTGCGCTCGTTCGACGTCGTATGGGCGCTCACCCGCGGCGGCCCCTACCATTCCTCCGAACTGCTGAGCACCTACATGTACTCCACCGCGTTCCAGTCCCTGCGTCTGGGATACGGCTCCGCACTCGCCGTCGTCATCTTCGTCCTGGCCTTCGGCGTCATCGTGAGCTACCTCGTGCGCGCCTTCCGGGAGGCCGACTGATGACCGCCACCCACACGGCCGCACACGCCGAGGACACCGAGGTCCCCACCGCATCCGCCAAGACCGCGACGACCCGCCGCCCCGTCCTGGACGGCCGCAGGCTGCGCACGGCCGGCTTCCACCTCTCCGCGGGAGCGCTGTCCGCGCTGTGGCTGCTGCCGATCGTCCTCGTGCTCGTCACCAGTACCCGCACGTTCGACGACATCGCCGCGCACGGAGTGGGCAGTCGGCCGCACTCGTTCACCCTCGACGGCTTCCGCCAGGCGTGGGTGGACGGCGGCCAGCAGCGCGCGCTCATCAACAGCATGCTGGTCACCCTGCCCACCGTGGCACTCTCCCTCGGCCTGGCCTCCATGGCGGCGTTCGCGCTCAGCCGCTACGACCTGCCCTTCCGGCGCGTCCTGCTGCTGCTCATGCTCGGCGGCAACCTGCTGCCTCCGCAGATCCTGCTGATCCCGGTCTCCAAACTGAGCGAAGTACTGGGCATCTACGACCAGTTGTACGCCCTGATCGGCGTGCAGGTCGGCTTCGGCGTCGGCTTCTACGTCTTCGTCCTGCACGGCTTCATGCGGGCGATCCCCGGTGAGATCCAGCAGGCCGCCGTCATCGACGGTGCGAGCCCGTGGCAGATCTACTGGCGGATCATCCTGCCCCTGGCCCGCCCCGCACTGGCGGCGCTGACCGCCCTGTCGTTCACCTGGATCTTCAACGACCTGCTGTGGGCCATCACGGTGCTGCGCACCGACAGCCAGATGCCCGTCACCGCCTCACTGATCGGGCTGCAGGGCCAGTACGTGTCCATGTGGAACGTCATCGCGGCCGGTTCGGTGATCGCCGCCGCCCCGACCGTGGCCGTCTTCCTCCGCTTCCAGCGCCACTTCGTGGCCGGACTGAACCTCGGAGCCGTGAAGTGACCGCCCCCGACCGGTGGCTGCTGTGCACCGACACCACCACCTACGCCGTCACCCTCGGCGGCGACGGACGCTGGGCCGAACTCGCCGCGTGGGGGCCGCACGGCGCCGAGGACGGACCGTCGCCCATGGACTGGTCCCGTCGCACCCACTTCATCACCCCAGCCGACGCCGCCCCGGCCGAGTACATCCCCTACGGGCTGCGGCCGTTCACCGGCGCCGACCTGATCGCCTCCCGCCCCGGCGGCGACCGCGGCAGCTGGTGGCGCTTCGACGGCGCCACGCAGCACGGCGACCGTGCGCTGCGGCTGGAGTTCGCCGACGACCTCCTCGGACTGCGCACCACGCTGTGCTACGAGACGGTGCCCGGCACCGATGTCGTCCTGCGCTGGACGGAGCTCGCCTGCACCGGCGAGGACGAGGTGCGGCTGGAGCGCTTCGACTCGGCGGCCGTCAACGTGCCCGTCCAGGGCGGCGCGCGGCTGACGTACCTGGCCGGGCAGTGGTCGCAGGAGTTCCAGCTCAAGAACGTGGAACTGCAGCGCGGGCGCTTCGAGATGGAGAGCACCCAGGGCTCGGCGGGCCACGCCTACCACCCGTGGCTCGCCGTCCAGGACGCCGCCTTCCCCGCCGAGGGAGCCACCCCCACGTACGGCATCGCGCTGGAGTGGTCCGGCAACTGGCGGATCACCGCCGACGCCGAGCCCGGCGGCGCGGTGCGGGTGCGCGCCGGCCGGGTGCCCCACGAGGGCGCCGTCCGCCTCGCTCCCGGCACCACCTTGGTCACGCCCCGCCTGGCCTGCGCCTTCAGCCCGGACGGCCTCGACGGCCTGGCCCGGGTCTGGCACCGCTACGAGCGGCACCTGACCGGCGAGCGCATCGACCGTCCCCGCAAGGTCCTGTACAACTCGTGGGAGGCCACCGGCTTCGACGTCGACGCCGCGGGCCAGCTCGAACTCGCCACGGTCGCCGCCGAGCTGGGCGCCGAACTCTTCGTCGTCGACGACGGCTGGTTCACCGGCCGCCCCGACGACACCGGCGGCCTCGGCGACTGGTACCCCGACCCGGCCGAGTTCCCCGGCGGATTCGACCGGTTCGTCGAGGACGTACGCGCCCTCGGCATGGACTTCGGCCTGTGGGTCGAGCCCGAGGGCATCAGTCCCCGCTCGAAGCTGTACGCCGAGCACCCCGAGTGGGTGTACCGCATCGACGGCCGCCCGGTGACACTCGTACGCAACCAGCTCCTGCTCGACCTCGGCCGTGCGGACGTCCAGGAATTCGTCATCGACACCCTGGACCGGCTGCTCGGCTCCCATGCCATCGGCTATCTCAAGTGGGACATGAACCGGCCTCCCACCGAACGCGGCCGCCCGGGCCATCCGGACGGCCCCGACCCGGAGCGGCAGGACCTCGACGCCGCGCACGTCGCCGGCTACCTCCGCGTCCTGGACCATCTGCGCAGCGCCCACCCGCATGTCACGGTCGAGGGCTGCGCCGGCGGCGGCGCCCGCGTCGAGCACGCCACCATCGCCCGCACCGATGTGGTGTGGCCCAGCGACAACACCGCGCCCATGGACCGGCTGCGCATCCAGTACGGCTACCTCCACGCGCACGCCCCGCACACCATGAGCTCCTGGGTCACCGACGCCCCCGGCGTCTTCGATGCCAGGCCGCGCTCGCTCGCCTTCCGCTTCGTCAACTCCATGGCGGGCGTGCTCGGCATCGGCGCGGACATCCGTCACTGGACGCCGCAGCAGCGTGCCGAGGCCGCACGGTGGATCGCCCGGTACAAGGAGATCCGGAACGTCGTCCACCACGGCGAGGTCCATCTGCTGGGCAGCCCCGCAGACCCGACATGCGGTGTCCAGTTCGAGGAACCAGGCGGCGCCCGTGTGGTGGTGACGGCCTGGAACACCGGACCGCTGGACGGCGCGCCCCTGGTGCCCGGACGTCCCGCCCGGCTGCGCCTGCGCGGCCTCACCCCGACGTCCGTCTACACCGACACCGCCACCGGAACCCGCTACAGCGGCGCCCATCTGCTGCACTCGGGCCTGCCGTACGCCTGGACCGCTGAACACGACGCGGAACTGACCGTCCTGACCCGTCAGTGACGACAGCGGACGAATCCGCGCCCCGCCGGCCCCTCGAACAGGAGAAGATCCACCCCATGAACCCAGCCGCCCGTTTCACCCATCGTGTCGCCGTCGTCACGGGCGCCGCGTCAGGCATCGGAGCGGCCTGCGCGGCCCGCCTGAGCGCGGAGGGCGCGGCCGTCGTCCTCGTCGACATCGCCGCCGAGCGCGGCGAGGAGACCGCCGAGCGGCTGCGCAAGGACGGGGCCAGGGCCGTGTTCGTGGCCGCCGACGTCGCCAGCGAGGAGGACTGGCAACGGGTCGTCACCGCCGCGCACGGCTTCGGGCCCGTGGGCGTCCTGGTGAGCAACGCGTACACGGTGGCCGTCGCGCCGGCCCACGAGACCACGCTCGCCTCCTGGGAGCGGCAGCTCTCGGTCAACCTCACCGGTGCCTTCCTCGGGGTGAAGGCGGCACTGCCCGACCTGCGCGCGCACGGCGGGTCCGTGGTGCTCGTCTCCTCCGTGCACGCGCACCGGGGCATCCCCGGCCACCCCGCGTACGCGGCGAGCAAGGGCGCCCTGCTCTCCCTGTGCGGTCAACTCGCCGTCGAGTACGGCCCGGACGTCCGCGTCAACGCGGTACTGCCGGGGCCGATCCTGACCGCCGCGTGGGACCGGGTCCCGCAGGCCGACCGCGAACTCAGCGTCGCCGAGACCGCGGCCCGCCGTTTCGGCACCCCCGAGGAAGTCGCCGCCGCCGTCGCCTTCCTCGCCGCCGACGAAGCCTCGTACATCACCGGATCGAGTCTGCTCGTGGACGGCGGCTGGAGCGTCACCAAGTCCTCGGCCTGACGCCACACCGACCGCTCCAGCCACCGACCGAACAGCATGAAAGGCATACCTATGAGGCCCTACGCACGCCGCGGGGTGCACGGCCAGACCGTGGAGGCCCTCGCCCACCGGGTGCTCAGCGGCGCCATCCCCGAGGGAGCGACGCTCGACATGGCGGCCCTGCAGAGCGAACTGGACGTCAGCCTGACCGCCCTGCGCGAGGCCCTGAAGGTGCTCGCCGCCAAGGGCATGGTCGACGCCCGGCAGAAGCGCGGCACCTTCGTCAGGCCCCGCTCGGACTGGAACCTGCTCGACGCCGACATGCTGCGCTGGCAGTTCTCCGAGAGCAGCGCCACCGGCGCGGACACCGCGCTGCTGCGCAATCTCGGCGAGGTCCGCGGCATCATCGAGCCCGCGGCCGTACGCCTCGCGGCGGACCGTCGCACCGACGCCGACCTGGAGGCGCTGGAGGCGGCCCTGACCGCCATGGGACAGCAGGGAGGCGCGAGCGACGCCGTCGAGGCCGACCTCGCCTTCCACCGGGCGCTGCTCGCGGCCACCCACAACGAACTGCTGGAACGCATGGAGATGGTCATCGAGTCGGGCCTCGCCCAGCGGGACCAGCTCGTGCACAGCGCCCCGCACAGCGAGGACCCGGTCCCCAGCCACCGAGCCGTCCTCGACGCGGTGCGCGACCGGGACCCGGACGCCGCGGAACGCGCCATGCGCGCCCTGCTCGATCAGGCGTCGCGCGATCTCGACCGGGTCAGCGGTCCGCAGGCGCCGCAGGGCGCGGACGGTTCATCGGAGCAGAAGGACGGCCAGGCACAGTGAAGATCGCGCGCGTCGAGACCTTTCTCATCCCGCCCCGCTGGCTGTTCTGCCGCATCGAGACCGACGAGGGTGTCGTCGGCTGGGGCGAGCCGGTGGTGGAGGGCAGGGCCGAGGTGGTCCGGTCGGCCGTCGAGGTGCTGTCGGAGTACCTGGTGGGCCAGGACCCGCTGCGGATCCAGGACCACTGGCAGGTGCTGAGCAAGGGCGGCTTCTACCGGGGCGGGCCGGTCCTGTCCAGCGCCGTCGCCGGCATCGACCAGGCCCTGTGGGACATCGCCGGCCAGTCCCTCGGCGTACCCGTGCACACCCTGCTCGGCGGCCCGGTCCGCGACACGGTACGGGTGTACGCCTGGGTCGGCGGCGACGAACCGGACCGGCTCAAGGAGGAGGTCGCCGCCCAGGTGGAGGCCGGCTTCACCGCGGTCAAGATGAACGCCGCCGGGCGCACCCCGCCGATCGGCAGCCCCGCCGAGACGGCCGCCGTCGTGGAGCGCGTGGCGGCCGCCCGCGAGGTTCTGGGCCCGCACCGGGACGTCGCCGTCGACTTCCACGGACGCTTCAGCGCCGCCAACGCGCGGCGCGTGCTGCACGAGATAGCCCCTCTGCACCCGCTGTTCGTCGAGGAACCCGTCCTGCCCGAGCAGGGACACCTGCTGCCGGGCCTGGTCGCCGCCTCACCGGTGCCACTCGCCACCGGTGAACGGCTCTACGGGCGCGCCGAGTTCCTCCCGGCGCTGACGGCCGGCATCGCCGTCGCCCAGCCGGACCTCTCGCATGCCGGCGGGATATCCGAGGTCACCAGGATCGCCTCGCTCGCCGAGACCTTCGGGGCCCACCTGGCGCCGCACTGCCCGCTCGGACCGATCGCGCTGGCCGCGAGCCTGCAGGTCGCCTTCGCCACGCCGAACTTCCTGATCCAGGAACAGAGTCGGGGCATCCACTACAACAAGGACGCCGACCTGCTGTCCTACCTGGTCGACACCGAGCCCTTCCGCTTCGTCGACGGCCAGGCGCACCGCACCGAACTGCCCGGACTCGGGATCGCCGTCGACGAGGACGCGGTACGCAATGCCGACCGGTCCGGCCACGCCTGGCGCAACCCCGTCTGGCGGCACGCCGACGGCTCCTTCGCCGAATGGTGAGCGTCATCCCGCTGCCCGTGCGTGTCGCCGCCGACGCGGACCACGGCGGACGCTGGACATCGCTGACCGCGGGCGACCGCGAGTGGCTGTGGCATCGCGACGAACCTCGCCGCCCCTTGGTCCGGCCCGGTGATTCCTTCGCCGACGCCGGAGGGCTGGAGGAGTGCGTGCCCACCGTGCGCGGGCTGCCCGACCACGGGGACGCCTGGTCGCGGTCCTGGCGGCGGGCCGGGGACGAGGACACCGTGGAGTGCCCCGACTTCCGGCTCACCCGGCGTATCGGCGAACAAGGGAACGCGGTCGTCGCCGACTACACGCTCGCCGCCGAGCCCGGCTACCGCTTCGTATGGGCCGCCCACGCCCTGCTGGACCTCTCGGCGGCCGCCCTGATCGGCGTCGCCGGGCCGGCCCTCGCACGGCTCTACCCGGACGAGGGCGACCGATGGGTCGCCGGCGCCTGGCCCTCCGTCGGCGGCGTGCCGCTGGACCGGCTCGGCCCGGACGACGGCAGCGCCGTCGGAGCGGTCGTTCTGACCTCCCGGGTGTCCGTGCACGACGGTACCGACACCCTGCACCTGTCCGTCGAGGCCGACGGGCAGCCGGTCGCGGTGGCTCTCTGGCGCAACCTCGGCGGCTTCCCCCAGGACGCGCCGTACCGCTCGATCGGCGTCGAGCCGATGCTCGGGCGCGTCTTCGACCGCGCCGCGGCGGGCGAGGGCGACACCGCCGTCGTACCGGCGAGCGGCGAGGTCGCCTGGCGGCTGACCGTCACCGCGGACCGCCGCCTCTGAACACCCGTCACCTACCCGGCCGCTTCTCAACTCCCGTCAGCAGCCCGGCCGTTTCTCAACTCCCGTCACCAGCCCGGCCGGCTCACAACATCCTCACCAGACCCGTCGTCTCCGAACATCCGTCACCAGACCCGCCGCCTCTCAACACCCGTCACCAGAAAGGATTCCGGATGAACCTGCTCGCCGCGCTGCGCGCCCACCGGTTGCTCGCCATCGTCCGCGGCAGCGACCCGGACGCCGCACTCGACACCGTGCTCGCCCTCGCCGAGGAGGGGGTCGCCCTCATCGAGGTCTCGCTCTCCGGGCGTGACGCGCTCGACGTCATCGCCCGGGCCCGTGCCGCGCTGGGCGCCGACGCGCTGCTCGGCGCCGGAACCGTGCTCACCTCCGACGACGCCCGCGCCGCCCATAAGGCCGGCGCCGCGTTCCTGGTCACCCCGGCGGTCAGCGAAGGCATCGCCACCGGCCGGGAACTCGGACTCCCCGTCCTCGCGGGCGTGATGACCCCCACCGACATCCTCCAGGCCCAACGGCTCGGCGCCGACGCCCTGAAGCTCTTCCCGGCCGGCAGCGCCGGGGGGCCCGGCTACCTGCGAGACCTGCGCGGTCCCTTCCCGGACCTGCCCTTCGTACCGGTCGGAGGAGTGGACGCCGCGGCGGCCGCCGACTACCTGCGCGCCGGAGCCACAGCCGTAGGCGTCGGCTCTCCCCTGATCGGCGACGCCGCGGCGGGCGGCGACCTCACCGCCCTGCGCGAGCGCGCACGTGCCTTCCTGGACGTCGTCCGCACGGAGGAACGCCCGTGACCACTCCCCCGGTCCTGGGAAGCGACCGTCTGGAGCTGGGCGAGGGCATCCGCTGGACGGACGGCCGCACCGTGCTCACCGACATCCTCACCGGCAGGCTGCTCGCCCTGCCCGACAAGCCCGACGAATCGCTCGAGCAGATCACGCAACTGCCCTGCCCGCTGGGCGCCGTGGCACCGGTGGAAGGGCGTCCCGGCCACTGGATCGCCGCGGCGGGCACCGGCATCTGCCACATCGACCCCGCGGGCCGCGTCGACTGGATCGGGCGCCCCGAGGACGGCGCACGCGTGCCGATGCGGATGAACGACGGCGTCGCCGACCCGCACGGCCGCTTCTGGGCCGGCAGCATGGCGTACGAGGCCACCGACAAAGCGGGCTCCCTGTACCGCCTGGACCGCGACGGCCACGTCACCCGCGTCCTTCAGGACATCACGATTCCCAACGGCCCTGCCTTCAACGCCGACGGAACCGTCATGTACCTCGCCGACAGCGCCCGGGGTGTGATCCGCCGCTACCCGGTCGACCCGGTGACCGGCGACCCGGGCACACCCGAACTCTTCGTCGCCCTCACATCCGGCAGCCCCGACGGCATGACCACCGACATCGAGGGCTGCCTTTGGACCGCGGTCTGGGGCGCCGGTCAGGTCCACCGCTACCGGCCCGACGGCAGCATCGACCGGGTCGTCGAACTGCCCGCCGGGCAGCCCGCGGGACTCTGTCTCGGCGGTCCGGACGGCCGTACGCTCCTCGTCACCAGCGCGCGCATCGGCCTGCCCGATCCGGGACCGCTCGACGGTGCCGTCCTCGCGGTCCGGGTCGACGTGCCCGGCACCCCGGCCGCCCCGTACCGCCCGGCGATCTCCTCCGTCTCGGCCCCACCGGACCGTGCCGACACCCCCTAGGAACCCCACCATGTACACCGAACGGCCACTGCGGGACGGCCCTGTGACCTGCGTCGGCGAGACCATGGCCGCCCTCGCCCCCGACCCCCTGGGGCCGTTGGACGGCGCCGACCTGCTGCGCGTCGACATCGCGGGCGCCGAGTCGAACGTCGCCCTCTACCTCGCCGACCACGGCATTCCCGCCCGCTGGGTGTCCGCCGTGGGCGACGACCCCTTCGGCCGTCGCGTCCGCGCCCGGATCGCCGCGGGCGGGGTCGACGTGAGCGGCGTCCGCACCGACCCGGAACGCCCCACGGGACTGCTGTTCAAGGACCCGGGCGCGCACGGCACCCGCGTCCACTACCGCCGGGCCGGCTCCGCCGCCTCGGCCCTCACCCCTGACGTCCTCGACGACCCGGCGTTCACGGACGCCGCGCTGGTCCACCTCAGCGGAATCACCCCCGCCCTGTCGCCCGGCTGCCGGGCCCTCGTCGAACGCACGCTGCGCCCGGACCGCCCGTGGCCCGTCAGCTTCGACGTCAACCACCGCCCCGCCCTGTGGTCCGGCCGCTCCGCGGCCGACGAGCTGCGCCCGCTCGCGGACCTGGCCGACATCGTCCTCGTCGGCCTCGACGAGGCGCAGGCCCTGTGGGGGGACCGCATCACCGATGCCGAGGGGGTTCGTGACCTGCTGTCCGGCCCGGACGTCCTCGTGGTCAAGGACGGGGACCGCGCGGCCACCGCATTCGTCCGCGACGCCGTCCACCGTGTGCCCGCCCTGAAGGTACGGGTCGCCGAACCCGTGGGCGCGGGCGACGCGTTCGCCGCCGGATTCCTCGCCGGCCTGCTGCGGCAGCTGCCCGTGGACCGCGCTTTGCGGCTCGGCCATCTGACCGCGGCCTCGGCGCTGCGGGTCGCCGCCGACCACGGCCCGCTGCCCGACCCCGCACTCCTCGCAGCTCTCCTGGACGCCGACGAGGAGACCTGGCGCTCCGCCGTGATCGACTGATTCCTGCTGGGGGGGCGCCCTCCGGGACACCTCATCCCGTAGGGGGCCGCCCATCGGAACCCCGAGCCGTCTCGCCTGCCGTTCTGCGGCAGTCGTGGCCCTGACCAGCGACAACGACATGCGTGGCAGCTCACACTCGATTGCGGTGCTTGAATGGACCGTCGATCCTGGTCAGGCAAGGAGAAGTGCTGTGCCCCTGGTGTCTGTCGTGATGCCCGTGTACAACTCGGCGGCCACCCTCGGCGCAGCCGTCCGATCGGTGCTCACACAGACCCACAGCGACGTGGAGCTGCTGGTCACCGACGACCAGTCCTCCGACGGCTCCATGGACCTGCTCCGTGAGTTCGCCGAGCAGGACGAGCGCGTCCTGCCGAAGTCGGCACCCGAGCAGGGCGGTGCGGGCCGGGCCCGCAATCTCGCGATCGAGCGGGCCCGCGGGGACTACATCGCCTTCCTCGACAGCGACGACATGTGGCTCCCGGAGAAGACCGAGAAGCAGCTCGCCTTCGCCGCGGAAGGCGATGCGCCTTTGACGTTCACCTCGTACTTCAAGATGGACGCCGACCACGACGGCGAGAGCACCGACTGGGTTCCCAACGGGCGGGTCATCCGTGCGCGGGAGCACGTGGACTACCGCGCGATGCTGGTCCAGGACCACATCGGTGCTCTCACCGCCATGTACGACCGCAATGTCCTGGGCACGAGGCTGATGCCGGAGATGCGCAAGCGCCAGGACTACGCCCTCTGGCTGTCGATCATGCGGGACGGCGCCGACGCCCGGGGCCTGGCCGAGCCGCTTGCGGTGTACAGGGCCCACCAGGCGGGATCACTGTCCTCCAACAAGCTCTCGCTCGTGCAGTACAACTGGGCCCTGTACCGAGAGCACGAGCAGTTGTCGGTCCCTCGGGCGACGCGGGCCCTGGCCGGCGCTGTGCGGCAGTCGCTGCGCAACTCGCGCATCTAGATCCGGACAGGGGTCACGGAGCCCGGTGCGCCAACGTTTCCGCGGGTGCCCGACCGGCGGCCAGGACGTGGGTGCGGTCGGTGCGCCAACTGCATCGGCCTGCGAAGCCTTCTCGAGCATGTGCGCTGATCACGCTGGAGCACCGGGAAAACCCAAGATCCCCGACAGAGGCGAGCTAGGCCGCCGTCTCCCTCGCCGCCACCTCCACCGGTCCAAGAACACGCGTCTGCAGACGACGCAGCGCATCCAGATGATCCGCCGTCCACACCTCCCGTACTGCCACCGGAACCACACCCTCGGCGGAAGCACCCATCACGTCCCTGCTCAACGCACCCCACAGTTCCGCACTTGCCACCGCACCCGCCACCACACCGACCGGAACACCACCCGAGCCCGCCAGCGCACGGCCCGAGGTCTCGAACCACGCGAGGACCGCGTCGCTGTCGTCCAGGATCCCCGAGCGTGCCGTGCTGGCCGTCCCCGCGCCGCGGTCTGCACCGGCCCAGAGATCGACGACCGCATCACCGGTGAGCCGGAGGGCGGTGACCGTGTTGACCAGGCAGACCACGTCCGACAGTGGTAGCCGTTTGGTCCCGCGCTCGGCCAGGTACCCCCGGAAGGCATCGTCCAGGATCCGCGCGGCAGCGGTGGCCTCTCGCCGCTCCTCGGCGGCCTCCGGAGAAGGCACACGGGACCGGTCCGGCCGGGTCAGTCCGTCCTCGACCGCGGCACCCACATACCTGGCGCCGGCACCGAAAGCGTCGCACAAAGCCCGCCCCAGGGCCGCAGCCGCTCCACGGGGCCAGAACACAAGCCCCACGATCAGGCTCACCGCACAGCCGAGCGCCATGTCCTCGACGCGTACCAGCCCGACCCGCCAGCCGACCGGCTGGACGATGGTGAAGAGGATGAGCAGGACGATGGTGAACCCGGCCTGCCCCGCGGTGAACGAGGCCACCGAGGGTTCGAGTCCCACCAGAATGATCGCCGGTGGCAGCAGCAGCCACAGCACGACGGGGTAGGGACTGAGCGCGACGATGACCACCGTACCGACGACGAAGCCCACCACAGCGCCGAACAACGCACGGCCGATGGTCTGCCCTGTGTTCACCGCATTGGTCCGCAGCACGGCCAGCGTGCCGAACACGACCCAGAAAGCGTGCTCCACTCCGGTCACCTGCGCCAGCACCACACCGATCGCCAAGGCGACGGCTCCGCGCACACTGTTGTGCAGCCACACCGAGTGACGGTTCAGATGCTCCCCCAGACGCTGTCGAGCCGAGCCCATGCCGGTCTGGTCTCCCGCGGGACGATGGCCCCACAGCCGCTGCCACCAGGTGCGATGACGCGCGCTGACCGCAAGCTCGACATCCGCGGCGATGACCGCGCAGACGAAGCTCATCCGCTGGGCGCGGAAGGCCGGCAGCAGCGAGCCGACGAGCGCGGTGAGCGGCTCACCCTCAGCAGCGGCCTGCCTCACGGGAAAGGAGTCGGTCACCGCCGACTCCAGCCTGGCCCGCGCGGTCTCAAGGCGGGCGCTCTCCTCGGCCAGGACGCCCGTCCGGGCCCGCTCCGGACCTGAGCCGCCCTGTCCGCGCGCGGCCGGGAGGGACGAAGCGAGCAGAGCGGCGGACGCATGTTCCAGCAGCACCGCCGCGGCCCGCTGCACCTCACACACCGCCTCCCCGACAGCCATGTGCCGCGGGGGCGGTGGAGACCGCTCCAGCAACTTGCCCAGCCAAGCGACCCGGTCGACGAGTCGGACCATGGCTCGAGCAGTGGTGGACAGGCCCGTAGGGCGGTGCGGAGCGACGAGGAAGACCTCCATGACCGCGGCGACGGCGTCGGTCGTCTCCTGTGCGACACACTCCGGCACCGGCGGAGTCCGCGAGGACGGCCTCCCTGCGCAGTCCGCCTCGGCCCGCAACTGCCGCGACGCCAAGGAGAACACCCGCGCCGTCACGGCACGCAGCGGCTCCCACGGCGGCCGAGGCCACATATAGGCAACCGCCACAACCGCGGCCGCTCCCCCCATACCCCACCCGGCAATCCGCTCCGGGATCGAGCTGACCGGTCCGACCAGCGTCGCCGGGAGTACGAAACTGATCAAAAGCGAAGTGGAGGCACCGGCCAGGACCGAGCTGAGAACCGCG
Organism: Streptomyces sp. NPDC002265; assembly: GCF_040296125.1. Taxonomy (NCBI): domain Bacteria; kingdom Bacillati; phylum Actinomycetota; class Actinomycetes; order Kitasatosporales; family Streptomycetaceae; genus Streptomyces; species Streptomyces sp. NPDC002265. The sequence continues at coordinate 36,079 of NZ_JBEOWS010000011.1, forward strand.
CAGAACAAGATGGCGAAGACGATCACCAGGGTCACGACGCCCGCCACCCAGACCACCTGGGCGGCGAGACTGCCCAGGCCCACCAGAACGATCGACGCCACCACGAGAGCGCTCTGCTCTGCCACTCGTTCACGCATCGGGCCGCTGAAATCGACGAACATCATCAGCACGAAAGGCGCGAAGGCAGAAAACACCGCCACGGTCTGGCTGCCGATCACAAAAAGCGACAGCGCGAGAAGTGAAGGCGAGATGATGGCAGCCCGCAGCCCGCGCCGCAGTGCCGACAGCCCCGGGTCGTGCCCCCGCACCCATCGCGTTGCCTTGACCGGCCACGAGCCGGCTGAGCGGCTCCCGCGGACGTCGCTGTCAGCGCCCCTGGCCTTGGCACCGGGCATTCTCATGGGTGGAGACCTTCTCAGGTACGGCCCGACACCACGCGCCTGGGCACGGTGTGACAAGCACGCCACCGGCCTTCGGCTCCATGGCATGCCTTCAGTTCAACTCGGTTGTGCGGTGGGCATGATGGTGACCTGCTGGAGATTGACGTGCGAAGGGAGAGCGGTGAGGAATCCGACCACATCGGCGATGTCCTCGGGGGCGAGCCATGCCATGCCGCTCTCCTTGGAGGAGGCGAGCCACTGCAGGGCACCCTCATCGGTCACGTGGCTCTGCAACTCGGTGCCGACTATCCCAGGTTCAATGGCGGACACGCGTACGTTCTTGGGTCCGAGCTCGACACGCAGATGCCGGGAGAGGTGAGTGACGAAAGCCTTGGTGCCGGAGTACACCGCGAAGTTCGGGAAAATATTCTGTGCGGCGATCGAGGACATGTTGACGAGATCGGCAACGCCGCGGTCTTCGGCTGCCCTGACGAGTTGAGGTGTGAAGGCAGCGATCACGTTCATGAGCCCGGTGATATTGAGGTCGATCTGTTGCTGCCACTGGTCGGTCGCACGCTCCTCGACGGGAGCGGGGAGCATGACACCCGCATTGTTGACGAGCAGGTCGGCGTCGCCGAAGTCGTCGGCTACACGGTCCGCGGCTGCCTGCACGGCGGCGGTGTCGGTCACATCCACGGTGAGTGCCAGAGCATCCCCGCCGCTCTTCTCGATGCGGTCGACCAGACTGTCGAGCCGCTCGGCACGCCGTGCGAGGACTGCGACACGAGCACCCTGCGCTGCCAGTTGTTCGGCTGTGGCCTCGCCGATCCCACTGGAGGCTCCCGTGATGACCGCGACACGGCCATTCAGCGACTCGGCCGAGATGCCGGGTTGTGCAGACATGGGACCCCTTCCGAACAGCGGGAAGACTGAGCAGCATGTCGGGATGTACGGCTTCCGGCACAGGGCACTTTCCGGTGCTTCCATTCCCTCCGGAGCGGGCGCTGCGATGTCGACAACACCTCCTCAAAACTACTCCAGAACCGGCTTCCGCACCTGCGGACGGGTGCCGGGCGCAGAGCGAGCCGTAGTTCACATCACGCCGACGCGAGGCGGAAGGCGAGGACAGCCTTGACCATGCCGGCGTTCCAGATGGCTGCCTCAGATGATGTTCAAGCGATCCAGGAACTGCTCCGCGGTGGCTGGGGCGCCGGTGATCTCGCAGCTCTCGCGCCAGGATGTGCGGGTCGTGCCCCACGAGACGAAGTTGCTCGCCGTGCTGCGGACGCGGGTGGTGGCGCCCGTGTCTCCGGGCACGACGCTCAGGTGCTCGTGCGGACCCTGGGCGGGAAGCACGGTGACGGTCGTGCCGCCCGGGCCTGTCAGGTCGAGCACGAGAGGTTCGTCCACAGTGGCGTCGAGTTCGCGGCCCTGCATCTGCGGCAGTCCGGCCAGCATAAACTCGACCGCCGGGGCGATGAGCGCGTCGTCCGGTGGCGGGAGCACCAACGGCAGGGGGCCGCCCGGTGCGAGGAGGTCGTAGCGCAGGTGGCACAGCACGTTGAACGCCATGGTGTCGGCCAGCAGATGCCGGGGGTAGGTGCCGAGGCCGGGGACGACCACCGGCTCGTCCGCCTGTGGCACCTGCTGTCCCTGTTCCAGGATCTCCAGTTGCAGGGGGGTGAAGCGCCGCCACTCGTCGAGTACTTCGTCATGGCTCCAGCCGCGTCGCTCGCCGACCCGCAGATCGTGGTAGCGCTCGCGGTTCTTCGGCCACGAGGGGTCGGGAGCGGGGGGCTCGACCGCCTCGTGCGCCAGCGCCCCCAGGTGTGCGATCACATCGATGACGCGCCAGCCGGGGCAGGCGGATGGCAGCTCCCACGCGGACTCGTCCACCTGCGGCACGATGTCCGCGAGTTGCACGGTGCTCACCCGCGCGGATTCCAGACCGGCCCACGTCATGGTCGCCTCCTGTCCCAGGGCGTCGAACTCAGTGGGCTGTCCGCCGCGACTGCCTGTATGTGGCGGCGACATCCGCACGTCCCATCCCCCGGTCCACAGCAACGCCGAGCTGTTCCCGCACGACCTCGGCGATGCCGAGACGCAACCCGGCGACCCGGGCCGTGTCGGTGATGAGCATGGCGTCCTTGGCCGCGGCCTCCAGGGGGAACGACGGGGTGTCCAGGTCGTCTTCGATCATCTTCGGGCCCTTGGTCTGAACGTACCGGCTGTTCAGCGCGCTGCCGTCAATGGCCTCGATGACCTTGTGGGGGTCGATGCCGAGCGCCCGGGCGAGCGTGAGGGACTCGGCGACGCCCTCGACGGTCGCCAGGACCCAGGCGTTGTAGGCGAGCTTCAGGCCGCTGGCCTGGCCGACCTCGTCCAGCCACACCGTGCGGGACCCGACCGCCTCGAACACCGGACGAACGCGCTCCCGAGCGCTCTCGTCGTCGGTGGCGGCCAGCATGCCAAGAGTTCCGGCCACGGCCGGCTCCTTGGTGCCGAGCAACGGCGCGTCGACGTAGATGACACCGAGGCGCCTCGCCTGGTCCGCGAGCCGGTGGGTGCCCTCGGGTGACACGGTGCACGACTGCACCCACACCGTGCGGGGGTCCAGGCCGTCGCGGGCCTGGTCCATCACTTCGGCGACCACTTGCTCGTTGGCCAGCAGGGTCAGGACGACGTCCGCCCCGCGGCAGGCGTCGGCCGGGCTGTCACAGACCACCGCTCCCGTGTCGGCCAGTTCCTCCGCCGGGGCACGGTTGCGGTTCCACACGCGCAGCGCCAGACCCGCCGCCGCGATGTTCCTGGCCATGGCCGCGCCCATGGTGCCGATCCCCAGCACCGCCACCACGGGTCGGCCATGTCCGGAGGACGCCGGATTCGAACTGTTCATCGTCGCGCCCTCCGTCCCGTCACTCGCCGACCCAGACGGTCTTGGCGTTCATGAACTCGCGCATGCCGAGGTCCGCCAGCTCACGGCCGTACCCGCTGCGCTTCACGCCGCCGAAGGGGATCTCCGGATAGCTGGTGGTGTTTCCGTTGTTGACTTCCTCCCCCTCCTGAAGGAGGGGGATTCCTACAGCTCGCGCCGTAGGGGTTTCTGCTTCATCGCCGACTGCCCGCCCGGAGTACTCCGTTGAGGTCTTACACCGGCTCCACAGACAGACGCCGTCAGCCCGACGGCCAGAATGTTCTTCGCCGCGTTCACGTCCCGATCGTGGGTCGCCCCGCAGTCACACGTCCACACGCGGACGCCAAGCGGCATCCTGTCCTGCAGGGTGCCGCACGCGGAGCACAGCTTGGAGGACGGGAACCAGCGATCGATCGCGATCACTTCGCGGCCGTACCACCGGCCCTTGTACTCCAGCATGCCCCGAAACTCCGACCACGCCGCATCACTGATCGCGCGGGCCAAGTGGCCGTTCTTCACCATGTTCCGCACCACGAGGTCCTCGATCACGATCGTTTGATTTTCACGAACGAGCCGAGTGGTGAGCTTGTGCAGATGATCACGCCTGCGGTCGGTGATCCGGGCGTAGACCTTGGCGACCTTCCCACGCGCCTTGCGGCGGTTGGCGCCGCCACCCCCGGCCTTGCGGGCAAGCCGGCGCTGGGCCTGGGCGAGACGGCCGCGGTCACGGCGCTCGTGCCGAGGGTTGAAAACCTTCTCGCCGGTCGAAAGAGTCAGCAGGTGGTCGAGCCCGATGTCGATGCCGACGGCCGCTTCGGTGGCAGGCAGCGGTTGCACGGACGGGTCCTCGCACAGCAGGGACACGTACCAGCGTCCGGCCGCGTCCTGCGACACGGTCACCGTGGACGGCAACACGCCCTCAGGCAGCGGACGCGACCACACGATATCGAGCGGCTGCGCCATCTTCGCCAGGGTCAGCCGGCCGTCCCGGAACCGGAACGCGCTGGCGGTGTACTCCGCCGACTTCCGAGACTTCTTGCGCGACTTGAAGCGCGGATACCTGGCGCGTTTGCCGAAGAAGTTCGTGAACGCCGTCTGCAGGTGCCGAAGGGCCTGCTGGAGTGGCACCGAGGAAACGTCGTTGAGATAGGCGAGTTCCTCGGTCTTCTTCCAGGCCGTCAGCATCGCCGACGTCTGGTTGTAGTTCACCCGCTCCTGTCGCATCCACGCTTCGGTGCGTGCCGCAAGAGCGAGGTTGTAGACCTTCCGCACGCAGCCGAACGTACGCGACAGCTCGGCTGCCTGCGCATCGGTCGGATAGAAGCGGTACTTGAACGCCCGCTTCACGTGGGTGGCCTCTTCACGGCTCATATAATACTTCGTCAGCTTGTGAAAGGATGCCGGTAGCTGGGGTGGACGCCGTTCCGCCCTGGCGGCGAACCGACTTTCCCTGCCCCGCTACGCGGGAGCTTCGATTCCCCCCTGCCTGAAGGCCGGGGTATCCACCATGGAAGGCCCCGATGAAGGCCATGCCTGCTGCACGTCCCTCACGAACAGCTCGCGTTCGGCCTCGTCCTCGCTCCACAGGTTCGATCCCAGTCCGTAGGGATGGCCATTCCATAAACACCCAAAGGTGCTGAAGTCATGCGCTTCATGAATCGGTCACGAGTTGCAGCCCATGGGGAAACTACTCGCGATTGAACCATAGGTTCAGATCACGCGGAGCCCGGCACCGTGTATCCGAGCGGGCCAGGCCAAAGGCAGCTCTCGACCGGTGCCGGTGTTCGAATTGCTCGGGCTGGGTACCGTGCGCGGGCACATCGACGTCGCCTGCGCCCTGACCAGCGCATGCCTCGATTCGTTGCCTGCGCGGTCCTGATCGACCACCGATCACCGATCGTCAAGCCGCGCGAGCATGATCAAGGGCATCACGGACATTCTCGCCGAGAAGGGACTTGAAGCCGCAGGGTACGAGTACGTCAACCTCGACGACTGCTGGGCACTGCCCGAACGGGACTCGGTCGGCAAGCTGGTACCCGATCCGGTCCGGTTCCCGCACGGCATCAAGGCTGTCGCCGACTACGTGCACGCCAAAGGGCTGAAGTTCGGCATCTACACCAGCGCAGGCGCTACACCGATATGCGCGACGCACTGGGAGAGGCGACCGCCGTCACAGGGCGCGCCCCATTGTCTACAGCATCTGCGAGTGGGGCGAGAACAAACCCTGGGAATGGGCGGGGGATGTCGGTCAACTCTGGCGCACCACGCCCGACATCAGCGACAACTGGGCCTCCATGGTGTCGCTGGCGAAGCAGAATCTGCCCCTCGCTCCGTATGAGGGACCCGGCCACTGGAACGACCCCGACATGCTGGAAGTCGGAAACGGCGGTATGACGGACACCGAACCGCACTCACTTCTCGCTGTGGTCGGTCATGTGCCGCGCCCCTGCTCATCGGCACCGATCTGCGCACCGCCACCCCGGACGCACTCGAGATCCTCGAGACCCGCGAGGTCATAGCCGTCGACCAGGACCCGCTCGGCAGACAGGGGACCGTCGTCTCTTCCGAGAGCGGCCGCTGGGTGATCTCGATCGTAGCCACCGTACCCGCCCACGGCACCGTCCTGTGCCGGGTCTCCGCGGACGGCCGCTGGGCCAACCTGCCTGCCGCCACGGAACTCGGCATCGGCGATCTTCCGATCCTGGAGGCCGACCGCGCCAGCACCCTCACCACCACCGTCACCAACCTGGGGCGCACACCGGCCTTCAGGACCGATGTCAAGGTAACCGCGCCCGCTGGCTGGCTGGTCGAGGCTGTGGGCAGGCCCACCGAGCCCATACTGCTTCCGGGTTGGACGCGGCCGCTGACTGGCGCGTCACCGCACCATCGGGTGCCCCTGTCGTGCGTACGACCTCGTATTCGCTGCCGACTACCGCTCACCGACCGGCACTCGGGCCGGCAACCGGACGGCCCTCACGGACTACGTCGCCCACCCGCCGCCGGCGGCGGGTGACCCGTTCGCCGGTGACCTGCCCTGGATGAGCGCGCAGAACGGCTGGGGACCCGCCGAACGCGACGCCAGCAACGGAGAGGACCAGGCGGGTGACGGCCATCCGATGACGGTGCGCGGCACCGTGTTCGCCGAGGGAATCGGAACGCACGCGGCAGGCGTCTTCGAGATCTACACGGGCGGCCGATGCACCTCGTTCTCGGCGCGGGTCGGAGTGGACGACGAGAAGAACGGCGGGGGGACGGTCACATTCGATGTCTGAGCCGACGGTGAACGCGTGCTTACGACCGAACGATTGACCAATGCCGACGGGCCCGAGCCGATATCGGTCGGCATTGCGGGAGCGCGGACAGTCCAGCTCGTCACCACCGACGGCGGGGACGGCATCACCAACGATCACGCCGACTGGGCGGAGGCCGCGTTCAGGTGCTGAGACGGCGGCACGACCGGGAAAGTCCCGGCCCGAGTCCGGCCGACCGAGTCTGAGGAGAGCGCGCCGCACACGGGTGATCGCAGGAAGACAACGACTGCTCACACCTCCGCCTCCGTGAAGCGGTTCAGGCCGAGGGCAGCGAGCAGGCTCAGCTTCTCGTAGTCCTCGGTGCGTGGTGTGGCGGTGAGGACGAGGAGAGTCTGGGACTGGTCCTCGGTGAACAGCGCCTGGCAGTCCAGCTCGATCGGACCGACTTCGGGATGCAGGAGTGTCTTGTGGTCCTCGAAGCGCTGCGCGACCTCGTGCCGGTCCCACAGTTCGGCGAACTCCGCGTTCGCCTTCTGGAGGGTGCGTACGAGGTCGCCGGCGCGCGAGCCCGGTCCGCGCAGCCCGTGGGCGGCCCGCAGATTGGCGACCTGGGCACGGCTCTGCCGATCGTGGTCGGCCTCGGGGTAGATCGAGCGCTCCGCCGGATCGGTGAACCAACGGTAGATCGCGCTGCGGGCGAACCCGGTGTGCCGTGAGGCGTCCCCGAACAAGGCGATGGCCATCGGGTTCTGCACCAGTGTTTCACCGAGGTCGGTCAGAATCATCGCGGGCGTGTCGTCGAGCCGGTCCAGCACCCGCAGCAGCGCGGGGGCGACATGCGTGTGGGCCGACAGCGTCGTCGGCGCGTGGTGCCCGGCGATCCGGTACAGGTAGGTCCGCTCGTCACTGGTCAGCCGCAGGGCGCGGGCGAGCGAGGCCAGCATCTGAGCGCTGGGCTGCGGACCACGCCGCTGTTCCAGCCGGGTGTAGTAGTCGGTCGACATCAAGGCGAGGGAGGCCACCTCCTCGCGCCGCAAGCCCGGGGTCCGCCGGCGCGGGCCGGGAGGAAGTGCCACATCCTCCGGCTGAAGCGCCTCACGGCGGCGGCGCAGGAAGTCGGCCAGGGCTACTCGGTCCATGGAACGATTGTCGTCCGTCCCCCGCGGACGAACCAGGGATCGCCGGTCCCCCGATAAGTGGTCCCTGCACACGCGGCCGCGGGCCGGTGAGGATCGGGGCATGAACATCTCCGGAAACACCGTCTTCATCCCCGGCGCCACCAGCGGCATCGGCCTCGCTCTCGCCCTCGCGCTGAAGGCGAGGGGCAACACCGTCATCATCGGCGGCCGACGCACCGAACTCCTCGAACGGATCGCGGCCGAGCACCCCGGCATCGGCACCGTCCACATCGACACCGCGGACGCGGCGAGCATCAGCACCGCCGCACGGCAGGTGCTGGCCGCGTACCCGGACCTCGACGTCCTGGTGACGATGGCCGGAGTCATGCACCCCGAGGACTGGCGCAAGCCCGAAGGGTTCCTCGCCACCGCCGAGTCCACCGTGACGACGAATCTGCTTGGTCCGATCCGGCTCATCGCCGCGTTCGTCGAGCACCTCCAGACCCGGCCGGACGCCACGATCATGACCGTCTCCTCGGGCCTGGCATTCACCCCGCTGAGGATCACACCGAGCTACAACGCGACGAAGGCCGCCATCCACATGCTCAGCGAGTCCATCCGGTTGCAGCTCACCGGTACCTCGGTGAAGGTCGTGGAACTCGAACCGCCGGCCGTGCGCACAGCGCTGATGCCCGGCCACGAGGAGAACGCACACGCCATGCCGCTGGACGAGTTCGTCACCGAGGTGATGGACCTGATCGAATCCCAGCCGGAGGCCAGGGAGATCCAGGTCGAGCGTGTGAAGTTCCTGCGCTACGGAGAGGCCCGCGGCGATTACGACCAGGTCGTGGAGACCCTCAACGCGCCGCTGCCGGCGCACCCGTAAGCGGTTTCGTCCGCGGCCGCGAGCGTACTGACGCGGTGGTCCCCCGGAACTCTCCGGCAGGGGCTGTCAGGCGGCACGTGGCGTGGCGAGCGTGGTGGCGGCGACGGCTCCGGCGACGAGGGCGGTGACGTGGGCCTTCTTCACGGCGGGATTCCACGTCATGTGCGGGCCCCGCTCAGAGCCGAAGCTGCTGGTTCGGGCGGGAGATCCGATAGTGCGCGATGGACCAGCTGGTTGCGCCTCTCAGTGGTGACGCAGCCGGTCGCGGCACCGGTTCCGAAGGGGAGGCGCACGATGAGCCCGCCGATGACGGGGAGGTTCCTGCGGCCGGTCGAGACCGGCACCGCCTGCCCCAACCGGCCGCGTTCCGGAGGCCGGCCGCTTCGGAACCGGCCCCCATGGCAAACAGGTCCCGCCTGGAGTCATGTCCGGATGTGAGGCCGCCATGGCACAACCGCACGCTGCGCCCTCCAGGACACAGGCATAACGTGGCTGGAGTGAAACGGCGCCCGGCCGTGCCGTCGGCGTCGGGCATCGGCTTGCGATGAGGAAAGAAGGCGATCCACACAGTGGCATCGCGATCCCGCACCGGACAACCGGTGATCAACGACTTCGATTTCGGCCCGAACGCATGGTTCGTGGACGAACAGCACGAGCGTTATCTGCAGGACCCGGACTCCGTCGCCCCGGCATGGCACAACCTCTTCTCCTCCGCATCGGGAGTGAGTGCGGCATACCGTGACGAGAGCGCCACCACAGGTGACGACATCGAGCAGGCCGCGATCAAGGCGGTCCGCGTAGCGGCGCTCATCCACGCGTATCGCGTCCGCGGGCACCTGATGGCCGACACGGATCCCCTGGCGACGGAGCAGCCGCTCACCCCGCCCGAACTCGACATCGCCGCGTTCGGACTCGTCGAGGAGGACCTGCCCCGGACATTCGTCGTCGACGATTTCGCCGGGCAGGTCACCATGAAGCTCGACGACGTCGTGCACGTCCTGCGGGAGTCCTACTGCCGCACCATCGGCGTTCAGTACATGCACATCCAGAGCTCCGACGAACGTTGCTGGGTCCAGGAGCGGATCGAAGCGCCCCTGGCACGACCGGACCGCGCCGAACAGTTGCAGATCCTGTACCGGCTGGGCGCCGCGGAGGCATTCGAGAGATTCCTGCACACCAAGTACGTGGGTCAGAAGCGCTATTCGCTCGAGGGAGCCGAATCGGCGATCGTCCTGCTGGACGCCCTGCTGCACCGCTGCATCCGTCACGGGGTGCGAGAAGCCGTCATCGGCATGGCCCACCGCGGCCGGCTGAACGTCCTGGCCAACATCGTCGGCAAGTCGTACGCCGAGATCTTCCAGGAGTTCGAGGACACGATGGACGTCCAGTCGGTCCAAGGCTCCGGAGACGTGAAGTACCACCTCGGCGCCGAAGGAACCTACCGGGCCCTCAACGGCGACACCATCGCGGTCTCCGTCGTGGCGAACCCCTCCCATCTGGAGATCGTCGGGCCGGTGACCCAGGGTGTGGTCCGCGCCAAGCAGGAGACGGCCGCGGACGGTGACGAGACCCTCGCCGTGCTGCCCGTCCTGATCCATGGCGACGCCGCGTTCGCCGGTCAGGGTGTGGTGAGCGAGACCCTCAACATGTCACTGCTGCCCGGCTACCACACAGGCGGAACGGTTCACCTCGTCATCAACAACCAGCTCGGCTTCACGACGACTCCCGCCCACGGCCGCTCCAGCGTCTACGCCACCGATGTGGCACGAAGCGTCGAGGCGCCCATCCTCCACGTGAACGGTGACGATCCCGAGGCTGTCGTGCGCGCCGCACGGCTGGCGTTCGACTACCGCCAGACCTTCCACAAGGACGTCGTCATCGACCTCGTGTGCTATCGGCGCCACGGGCACAGCGAGGTGGACGACCCGTCCATCACCCAGCCTGCGATGTACGACCGCATCGATGCCGTGCCCTCCGTGCGCATGCTCTACGCGGATGCGCTGCTCCGCCGGGGCGAGGTGAGCACACGGCAGGTGGAGGGCGCACTGCAGGACTTCCGGGGACGCCTCGAACGTGCCTTCGCCGAGACCCGCACCCCGCCCGGCCCATCCGCCGCGCAGACAGCCGGTGACGCCGGTGGAGCGGGTTCGTACGAAGTCGCCACCGCGATCTCCGAGGCCGCGGCGCGCCGCGTGATGGCCTCCCAGACCGACCTGCCCTACGGCTTCACCGTGCACCCCCGTGTGCTGCCGCAGCTGAACGGACGGGTCGCGGCGCTCGACAGCGACACGATCGACTGGGCCGCCGCGGAGACCCTCGCCTTCGGCTCCCTGCTCCTCGACGGGGTTCCGGTCCGTCTGACCGGCCAGGACACCCGCCGCGGCGCGTTCGGGCAACGGCATGCCGTGCTCACCGACCGGCACACCGGCGAGGAGCACACACCGCTGAACACGCTCGGCACACAGGCGCGCTTCGCGCCCAACGACTCCTCTCTGTCCGAGTTGGCGGCGCTCGGCTTCGAGTACGGCTACGCCCTCGAACGACCGGACGCGCTGGTGCTCTGGGAGGCGCAGTTCGGCGACTTCGCGGACGAGGCCCAGACCGTCATCGACGAGTACATCGCATCGTCGGAGCAGAAGTGGGGGCAGCGCTGCGGAGTGACGCTGCTGCTGCCGCACGGGCTCGAGGGCCAGGGTCCGGACCATTCCTCGGCCAGGATCGAACGGTTCCTCCAACTCTGCGCGCAGGGGAACATGAGTGTCGCCATGCCTTCCGTGCCCGGCAACTACTTCCATCTGCTCAGGCGTCAGGCCCTCGGTGCACGGGAGAACAAGAGGCCCCTGGTCGTCTTCACCCCGAAGTCGATGCTGCGCCTGAAGTCGGCCACGTCCACGCTGGCGGACCTCACGACGTCCGGCTTCCGTGCGATCCTGCCGCAGGAGACGGCTGATGCCGGCCGGATCAAGCGCGTCCTGGTGTGTTCGGGCAAGATCTTCTACGGCCTCGACGCCTACCGGCGCGCCGAGGACGCGGCCGACACGGCCATCATCCGCGTGGAGCTCCTCCATCCGTTCCCGGAGAGGGAACTGGGCGCGGAGCTCGCTCGTTTCCCCGCCGACGCCGAAGTGCGGTGGGTGCAGGAGGAGGCGGAGAACCAGGGGCCCTGGATGTTCGTGGCTCCTCACCTGCAGCGCCTGACGGGCCGTCCCGTCACCTGCGTCAGCCGCCCGCCGGCATCGGCGCCGGCGGTGGGTTCCGCCCGCCGGCACGCCGACGAGCAGAAGTCGCTGGTGGCAGCCGCCTTCCGATGAACCGCCGTCCGACGGGAGCGGCTTGTGTACCGAGGCATCGCGGAGCGACCATCGACAGCGATACGTACCCGACCCTGGACGATGTCGTCGCCGAGCACCTGGACGTCGTCTTCGTGGGGATCAATCCAGGTCTGGCATCGGCGGTTCGGGGCCACAGCTTCTCGACGCCGGGCAACAGGATGTGGCCCGCCCTCCACCGCTCGGGTTTCACGCCGCACCGGTTCCGGCCCGAGCAGGAACGCGACCTGCTCGGCCTGGGCCTGGGTATCACGAGCATCGTCCGTCGGCCCACGGCTCGGGCATCGGAGCTCACGGCCGCCGAGTATGTCCAGGGGGGTGTGGACCTGGTGCGGCGTATGGCAGCCCTGCGTCCGAAATGGCTCGCCTTCCTGGGCGTCACCGGGTACCGCGCCGCGTTCGGGGCGGCAGACGCGGGCGTGGGCCGACAGTCGGCGGTCATCGGCGGAGCACGCGTATGGGTCCTGCCGAATCCCAGCGGCCTCAACGCGCACTATCCGCCCGCGGCACTCGCGGTCGAGTTCGCCAGGCTACGGGTCGCCACCGGTCTGCCCGATCGTTCGGGCCTGATCGGCGACGGCCCGTTCGGTCAGCCGGCCGGTTGACGGTCGGCATGGCCGCGCAGCCACGTGCGCGCTGTTCCCTCCGCCTCGGCAAGCCGGGCGCGTCCCACGCCGGTCAGGGTGACCTCGACCGTCCTGCGGTCTCCCGCACGGCGATCGCGTTCGATCAGTCCGGCCGCCTGCAGCCCCTTGAGCACGAAGGTCATACGGGTACCCGATTCCTTGAGGGACGCCGTCAGCTCAGCCACGGGCACAGCCCGCCCCTCGGCCGCGCCGACGACGCCGAGAACCAGGTACTCGTGCAGCGACATACCGTGCAGCATCCGGAGCTCTCCATGCAGCAGCGCGAGGCTCGGCAGGAAGGTCGGGGACTGTCGCGTGGTGTCCGACGGATCAAGGGTGCTCATGACGGTCTGCAACCAGGTCCGGTACGACTCCGATGGCGCGCCTGACGGACACGACGGCCTCGGATCAGGACATGGAGGCACCTGGCTCGCCAACTCGACGTGACACAGCTCGCTCAGCGCACCGCTTTCACGGTGGCCGTCCGGGCCCGCACAGTCGCATCGCCAGAACATGACGAAATGCGCATCCCGGTAAAATGCTCGTACGGCGAAAGCGGCCGAAGGGTGCGTCATGGGCAGGCAGATCACCTACCGCAGAATGACCGAGCCGACCTCCGACCAGGACGGTGATGGAGGCCGGCGCGTCCTGGTCGACCGGCTCTGGCCGGAGGGTCTTCGGCGGCAGGCTGCTCCGACCGACGAGTGGTTGTCGGACATCGCACCGTCCCGTGAACTGCAGGACTGGTACGGCCGACACCTACTGCAGTTCGACGAGTTCCGTCGCCGTTATCTCACCGAACTGACCGACCAGGGACATCAGCACGCGGCCGCCCGGCTGCGGGGGATGGCAGAGCGCGGCAATCTCACCCTGCTGACCGCCGCCCGGGACATGGATCACAGCCATGCCGCCGTCCTCGCGGAATGGCTCACCGACGACCAGGACCGTGTGCAGCGCCCGGACACCCGTCCTCCCGGCCCGGAGGCCACGGACCACACACCGTCACCGTCCGGATACCGCGCGATCCTCTCCGCGGTGGTGACCAACTTCAACCCCGCGTCGCTCTCGTTCGTCATGGGCACCGGAATCGTCTCCACCGGTCTCTACGTCAACGGCGCCGGCACGGCCTCCGCGGTACTGCTGTGGGCGGCTCTGGCAGGCTTCGCGGCCCTGGTGCCCGCCTGCGGCTGGTGGATGCTGCGCCGACGCCGACGCTTCGTGGCGGCCTTCGTCGGGCCGCGGTCCTTCGTACTGCTCACCCTCGCCATCTCCTCCAACGTGCTGGCGGCGCGTCTCGTGCTCGACGGTCACACTTCGGTGGCCGCGGCGTTCCTGGCGTTCGGGACGCTGGGATGGCTGGTGCTGGACTACGCCGTGCCACTCGCGCTCATCACCACCGTGAAGCGGGCCCCCTCGCTGGACCAGGCCAACGGCACCTGGTTCCTGTGGGCGGTGGGCTCCGAATCGGTGGCGGTCGCGGCAGCCGCCCTGGCCCGGACCACGCACGGCCAGGCCCTGGCCGTACTGGCCGTGGTGTGCTGGGGCATCGGCCTGCTTCAGTACCTGCTGACGGCCCCGATAGTCCTGACCAGGCTGCTCGCGCGTCCCGTCCAGCCGGATGGTCTCCTGACATCCGTCTGGATCTTCATGGGGGCGGCGGCGATCGCCGTACTCGCCACCGTCCGGATCATGGCGCTTCCACCGGGTGACACGCTGCTGTCGCGTCCGCTGCTGGTCGGGGTGGCCGTCGTGCTGTGGGCCTTCTCCAGCTGGCTGATCCCGCTCCTGCTCGCCCTCGGGGTCTGGCGGCACGTGCTGCGCCGCATCCCGCTGCGTTACGAGGTCGGCTGGTGGAACCTCGTCTTCCCCATCGGTATGTACGCGGTCACCACCCACGAGTTGGGGCGCGCGGCCGGAACCTCGTGGATGACCGGTACGGGGCGTTGGGAGATCTGGCTGGCCGCAGTCGTGTGGGCCATGGTGGTCGCCGCGATGGCGGCCGCACGGTTCCCCCGCGCGACGAGTGGCCGGAAGTCCGGTACCGCTCGAGCACTGCCGTAGGTGTGCCGGTGATCCGGCCGTGCGCCCTCGGCGCGAAACCACCGGCTCCCGTCACGGTGCCCCGCGAAGGCGGTCGGTCGCACTGGTGGAACACACCTGTCCTCACCGGCCCGCACAGCCTACGGCGCCTCGATGTGCGCCAGCAGCCCCTCACATGAGGACATGGTCAACAAGCCTTCCCCTGACCGAGCCTAGGCTCCGAATCATGGATCTCTCGCTGCCGACCCGCCCTTCGCGGCTCACCGCAACCACGACGACACGTCCGCGCCTCGGCCCCACCTGGTTCGCGGCGGTGATGGGCACAGGCATCGTGGCCGACGCAGCGACATTCCTCCCATGGACCTTTCCCGGGCAACGGACGGCCGCCACGGTGGTCTGGGCGGGCGCCGGGGTCCTGCTGGTCGTGCTGGCCGCGTACTACCTGCGGCAGAAGGCGATCCGTTCCCACGCCGCCGACCCGGCGCTGGCCCAGTTCCTCGGCGCTCCGCCGATGGCGCTGCTCACCGTGGGCGCCGGCGCGCTGCTGCTCGGCAAGGACCTGATCGGGCTCGACGCGGCAGTGGCCGTGGACTGGGTCCTGTGGCTCACGGGTACCGCACTCGGCCTGGCCACCGCCTGCACGGTGCCACACCTCATGGTCACGCGGCACCGTTTCGCCCCGGAGGCTGCGTTCGGCGGCTGGCTGATGCCGGTGGTGCCGCCGATGGTCTCCGCCGCGACGGGTGCGCTGCTGGTGCCCCATGCACCGGCCGGCCAGCTGCGGCTCAGCCTCCTGCTGGGCTGCTACGCGATGCTGGGCCTCGGCCTGGTCGCGACGCTGCTGATACTGACCATGATCTACGGCCGTCTGGTGCACCACGAGGCACCCACCGGGGCCGCGGTGCCCACCGTATGGATCGGCCTGGGCGCGCTGGGGCAGTCCGTGACGGCCCTCGGCGCGCTGGCATCGGCGGCACCGAGTGCGCTGCCCGGGCCCTACGCGCGTGGTGCGGAGGTGTTCGCGCTGGTGGGCGGCATCATGGTGTGGGGCTTCGCCATGCTGTGGCTGACCCTCGCCACGGGGCTGACGATACGGACGGTCCGGGCCGGTCTGCCGTTCGCGCCCACGTGGTGGTCCTTCATCTTCCCGATGGGTGCCGGCGTCACGGCCACCGGGACACTGGCCTCCCGCACGGGCTCGGCGCCGCTCGACTGGGTGACCGCCGTGCTGTACGCGGTTCTTGTCCTGGCCTGGCTGGTGGTGGCGGGCCGGTCCCTGCGGCACGCCATACAGCACCTGCGGCGCTACGCCCGCCGGATCGTCGTCTGAACCCCGGGAAGTGATCGACCGGAGTCGGTCTCGGCGTAGTGGGGCTCGCGGCCGGCGGCGGTGCCGCTCGGGGCGACGCAGCAGGCGGGCGTCCGCATCGTCCGACTACCCCGAAGCCCCCGCCGATTCCGGGGCCTGGTGTCGCACGCCCGTCGTCCGGAAGCTGGTGCGAAAAGCGCCGGGCGTGACGCCCAGGTGTCGTACGAACGCTCTGCGCAGCGACTCGGGAGAGCCGAACCCTGTGCGTCGCGCCACCACCTGCATGGAGTCGTCCCCTGTCTCCAGCAGTACTTGGGCGGCCTCGACCCGCACCTGTTCCACGTATCTGGCCGGCGTCGTCTCCGTTTCCTCGTGGAAGAGCCGGGTCAGGTGGCGGGCGCTGACTCCGGCCCGTCGCGCCATCGCGGCGAGGCTGTGGTTGGCTCCCGGATCCTCGGCCACGGCGTCCAGGACCCGGCGGAGCAACTCCTGCCGGGAGTGGGGTATTTGAGAGCGCACACTGAACTGCGACTGGCCGCCCGGTCGTTGCATGAAGACGACCATGTCCTTCGCCACCGCCCGAGCGACCGCAGCACCGTAGTGCTCCTCCACCAGCGCCAAGGAGAGATCGATACCGGAGCTCACGCCCGCCGAAGTCATCATCGTGCCGTCCCGCACGAAGATGGCGTCCGGCTCGACCCGCACGGACGGGAAACGCAGCGCCAACCGGCGCGTGAAGCGCCAATGAGTGGTGGCACGACGGCCGTCCAGAAGCCCGGCCGCGGCCAGCAGGAACGCTCCCGAGCACACAGAGGCCGTACAGGCCGCCGTCCCGCTCAGTCGGCGGACGGCATCCATCAGTACGTCGTCCTTGATCAGCGTCTCCCACTCCGGACCCCCCGGAATGATCAGTACGTCGGACGGCTCACGGACCTCGTGGGCGGCGCGGTCGGCACCGATGCGGGTCCCGGCCGAGGTGATCACGGCCGCCCCGTCCTCGGAGACGATCTGCACCCGATACCGGCCCCCGAACTCGTTGGCCGAGGCGAACACCTCGACGGGGCCCGTGACATCGAGCAGTCGCACGCCGGGGAACACGAGGACCGTGACGCTCAGCGTTTTCGTTGCAGGACGGTTGCCGTTCATCGGGCGCCTCCGGGCCGTACGGACGGGCGTCTCGGACTGTCCGGCCGCTGGGAGGCCCGCGGTGCCCAGCGCCTCACTCGGCCCATGCTCCGTCCCCGCAGTCGGCCGGCGCCACGACTTGTCCCCTCCCTGCTGAGAGGCACAGCCTCCGAGCGCCGCTCGGGAGAGCACTCTCGCGTTCTCCGCCCTGTCGGCCGCCGTACCCGAGCGCACCACGCCCTGGATTCGAGGTCCGGATCCGCACACCGGCACGTGATCAGCACCCGACAGGAAAGTCGACGCTCTTGCCGCCGTATCGGATGGCCAGCTCGAATCCTCCACCGGAACCGGTGTACATGCCGTGGATCCCTATGGTCTGGCTTTCCCCGGCTGCCACCGACCCCGACGGGGGATCCACGGTCACGCCGGACAGCGAGTCGGCGCCGGTGGCGTCCGCCGTGTCGGTCAGGGCCGCGGTCCACTCGACCGGGCCGTCGGACGCGAGGACCGTGACCGAGCCGTCGAGGGCGGTGCAGTCGGCGGGGGCGATGCCGGTGGAGCCGGCGGCGGAGAGGGTCGGCTCCTCCGTGGGAGTCACCGGCGGTGTCACCTGGTCGGTCCGGGCGGTCAGGGCCACTTGGGAGGCCGGGTCCGGAGTGTTCTGGTGGATGACGAACCGCGCGGCGTAGTCGGCCAGTCCGTCAGTCCGCACGGCCCAGACCCGCAGCCTGCAGTCCTGTCCCGGCGGTATGACCTTGTTCTCACAGTCGTCGCTCCGGTGCCAGGCGGCGGCGCCGTCACCCTCGAACGCCATGGAGGTGAGCCGCAGATCTGCGCTGCCCGTGCTCCTGATGGTGACCTCCTGTCGGCACTCCTTGCCGACGCAGGACAGTTCGAGCGAGGCCGGGGACACCTCGGCGCCCGCGTTCTTGTCGATCTTTTCCGGGCCCGTGTTGGAGATGGGAAGGGACGGGAGGTCCCAGTCGTCGCGGTACTTGTCGTACACGGACCGGACCGTGGTGCCTCCACCCCCGTCGGAGGGTCCGTGGGCCAGCGCCGAGAGGGGTTGGCCCAGGGTGGCCTCCAGCGTCGTGATCGACGCGAAGGGGAGGGCGAGCGCCACCACGGCCAGAACGGCCTTGGCCGATCGGGCGGCCAGAGCGGTCAGCGCCATCACCACACTGGTGCCGGTGATGCCGGCGAACGCGGCGAGGTCACCGAAGTGCGCCAGAACCGCAGAAATGATCAAACCGACGACGGCCTCTACGAGTTGAGTTCGAATGATGCGCCCCATGACTGCCTTTCTGCACATGTGCGATGAGGAAATCCCGAGCAGGCCGGTGCCTGCGGAACGGTTGCGTGGGGAGTTGCCGCTGGGTGGGCGGTCCTCCGGACTCGTCGCGCATCCCCGGCGACGGACAGCGCGCGGGCGGCGGTGAGCCGGCGGGATCCGGCCGCGACGACGCACGAGCCGGTGCGGTGAGCGAAACGCGGGCGCGTGCGACACCGCCGCGGCCCGGATCCGTGGAGGTGCTACGCCCTCACGTGAGCGCCGATTCCGGAGCCGTACGGGACAGGACCAGGCCGGTCGTGACGACGGTGACCAGGATGAAGACGGCGACGACCGCCACGACCCACGCCGGGACACCGGTGACGAACAGTGCCGGGAGCGCGGTGATCGCCGACAGGATGCGGCACCCCGCGACGACGCGGGAGCCGGTGCGGTTGCCGGTACGCCAGGTGTAGACGACGGCGACGAGGGTGATCAGTCCAAGAACGACGTCGGCGACGATGATGCTCGTCGGCGGCCCTGCCTCGCCGCTGCCCGGCGCCAGGACGTCGCTCACGGAGCTCGTGTCCATCAGCCCGAGTACGGCGGCGAGCCCGAGGCCCACCTGGTTCTTACGGCTGAGCGCGGGCCGCACCGCTTCCTTCCGGCTCATGTCGGTTCCCCCGTCCGAGTGTTGGGGCCGTTCACGCGACGGCCGATGAACCGACTGTCGCGGCACGGCCCCTTGGCGCGCATCGTCAGAAGCTCCCGCCCACCCGGGAGGATTTCCCCGCCATCAGGGACCGTGAACTCTCCCGGCCGGGAAGTCCGTCGGCCATCATCGGGACATGACCTCCCCCGCCGGCCCGATCCGGGTCCTCATCGCCGACGACCACCCCGTCGTACGACGCGGTATGAGCGCGCTGCTCGCCTCGCTGGACGGCGTGGAGGTGGTGGCGGAGGCGGCGAACGGTGCAGAGGCTTTACGTGAGGCCCAGTTGAGCCGGCCCGACGTCGTCGTGATGGACATCCAGATGCCCGCGCTGGACGGCGTCGAGGCGACCCGGCGGATGACCGCACTGCTACCGGACGTGGCGGTGCTGGTGGTCACCATGTTCGAGGACGACGAGACGGTGATGTCCGCGATGCGCGCCGGTGCCCACGGCTACATCCTCAAGGGCGCCCAGCAGGAGGAGATCCTGGCCACGCTGCGCGCGGTCGCGGCGGGGCAGTACGTGATCACGCCCGGGGTCGCGACACGCCTCCTCGACCGCCTCTCCCCCGCGCCTGCGCGGGCCGTCCCGTTCCCCGAACTGACCGACCGTGAGCGGGAGGTGCTCGACCGCCTGGCCCGGGGATACTCCAACGCCCGGGTGGCGGCCGACTTGTCGCTGGCCGAGAAGACCGTGTCGAACCGGCTGTCCGCGATCTTCCTCAAGCTGGGCGTGAGCGGACGGACCGAGGCGGTGGTCATGGCCCGCGAACACGGGCTGGGCGGCGGTGCGCCGGAGGCGGCAGGACCGTGAGCGTACGGGTTCTGAGCGTCTGCGCCCCGCTCGCGCTTCTCTCGGCGGCCGACCTGGCCTCCCTCGGCCTCGCCCCGCCCTCGCCCGCCTCTGAGCAGTGGGTGATCTGGGCGGTGATCGTCGGCACGTTTCTGGGGATCTGCTGCGGGACGGTCATCGCCCGACGCCCCGGCGTGGCGGCGCTTCCGTTCCTCGGCGCGTCCGCGGCCGGCCTGCTGGCCGCCCCGCTCGCACTCGCCGCGGGTGCCCACGCACTCGCCGTGGCCCTCACCGTCCTGGCCACGACCGTGAGCCTGCCCCTGGCCGCCCTGCGCGTCGTACCCGAACGACCGCCGTCCCGACTGCTGCTCGGCGTCGACGCGGCCGTCGTCGTCACCGGCACCGGATGCGCGGTGGCCGCGACGACCGATGTGAAGACCGCCCAGGTCACGGCGATCATCGCTGCCGGCACCGTCATGCTCGCCGGAACATGGGTGCTCTTCGAGCTCACG
The DNA here is from genome assembly GCF_040296125.1 of Streptomyces sp. NPDC002265. Lineage (NCBI taxonomy): Bacteria > Bacillati > Actinomycetota > Actinomycetes > Kitasatosporales > Streptomycetaceae > Streptomyces > Streptomyces sp. NPDC002265. The sequence continues at coordinate 56,344 of NZ_JBEOWS010000011.1, forward strand.
GCCGGGGACGACCGACGCCGCGTGCTGTGGCTGGTGCTGGGTGCCGCCACCACGACGCTGGCCGGCATGTTCCAGTTCGCCGCCGAGAACTCCCTGCCCGTGGGCCCCGTACCCTCGGCGTTGATCACTAGCGCGGTGTCACTGCTGCTCCCCCTCACCATCACCGTCGCGCTCGTGGCGCCGCGCAGGGCCGACGTACGCGTCGTCATCCGCGGGGCGACCGTTCTCATCGTGATGCTGGCCCTGAGCGCGGCCGTGTACGAGGGGGTCGCGGCGGTCTGGCAGATGGTGGTCGGAGCCCGGCCCGGCAAGGGGGTGCCGGCCCTGCTGGCAGCCGCGATAGCCGCCGGGTACCAGCCCGTGAAGCGGCAGGTCGAGGCCGGCATGGACGAGATGCTGTTCGGCAGGTCGGCCGACCCGGTCGAGACGCTGACCCGGCTCGGTACGGATCTCACGGCAGGCGCCCCGCCCCCGAGATGGTTGCAAACCCTGCGCTCCACCCTGGGTGTGCCCGGCATCGCACTGCGCCAGGAAGGAACCACCGTCGGCCTGGCGGGCACCATGGACGACGGCCACACCACCCACATCGCCCTGAGCGCGGGGGCCGACCACGTGGGCGACCTCGTCGTGTGCCTCCCGCCCGGTCACCTGCGGCTGCCCCAGGCCGCCACGGCGGTGCTCGAACTCGTGGCGGTACCACTCGCCCAGGCCCTGCACGCCGCACGGCTGAGCGAGCAACTGCGTGTCTCCCGCGGCCGGGTGGTGACCGCGCTCGAAGAGGAACGCCGCCGGATGCGCCGGGATCTGCACGACGGTCTCGGCCCGGCCCTGACCGGCATCGCCTACACCGCGGACGCGGCCGCCAACCTCATGACCGCCGACCCGGAGCGTGCCGTCCGGACGATGCGTGGACTGCGCGCCGACATAGGCGACGCCATCACCGAGATCCGCCGGATCGTCTACGGCCTGCGACCTCGGGCCCTCGACGAACTCGGCCTCGTCGACGCAGTACGCCAGCGCATCGCCCCGCTGTGTGCCGCGGACGACCGGGCTCTGACGGTCACGATCGACGCTCCCCCACGGCTGCCGCCGCTCCCGGCGGCCGTCGAAGTGGCCGCGTACCGGGTGGCGGTGGAAGCCATCACCAACATCGCCCGGCATTCCGACGGCACCGTCGCCCACCTGTCCGTGCGGCTCACGGACCCCGCGCTGCTGCGCGTGACCGTCCGCGACAGCGGCCGGTGCACCGTGCCGTGGACACCCGGTGTGGGCATCCAGTCCATGCACGAACGCGTCGAAGAGATCGGTGGCGCACTCACCATCGAGACCACCCCCGAGGGCGCCACCGTCACGGCCGATCTGCCGCTCGCCATCCCCGCCCCTGAGACGCCCTGGGATTGACATGCCGAGAACGTCCTGCGCACCTCACTTGCGCATGGGCTCGAGGGCTGACCTGGTCCAACAGCAGGCGTGTGGCCTCGTCGGGCTCGACTGCTGTCACCGTGGTACCCGCTGTTCCCCGCTCGATCTGGTGCGGTTCTCGGTGCGGCGTCCTGAGCACTGCCGTACAGGTGCGGTCTTCAGAGAAGACGCCACTCCCAGCACCATGGCTCCCAACGGCCGCCCGGCGCCTCCACGTTCCCGGTTGCACGCTTGACGATCACTTCTTGACCCCAGCAGTGAACTTGGTCTCCGGGCATGAGCAGCAGAGGCGGGTGCCAGTGCCCGACGCTCACAGCACACACGACGGTGCCATCGGTCTGCCGGGGCGAGGAGCCGGTGCATGTACGGAAGTCAGCGCTCCGCCTTCCGCAGGATGCCGGACCGCGCGAGACTGCACCATGACATTCCCGGGACGGCCGTCGCCGCCTGCGCCACGGGAACCGGACGCCGCCCTGACCGGCCACCGCAGGGCGGTGAACGCGGTGGCGTTCAGTCCGGACGGACGGCTGCTGGTGTCGGGAAGCACTGACCGCAGCGTGATCCTCTGGGACGTCACGAACCCGGCCGATCCGACCCCGTCGGATGTCCTCGTCCACGAACGCCCCGGCTGGTTGTCACGCGACGGCTGGCGGCAAGGCGGTGTCCACGGGGTGAGTTTCAGCCCGGAGGGACGGTTCATCGCCTGCGCCAGCGACCGCACCGTGGTCGTCTGGGACCTCTCCGACCCGGAACGGCCGAGCCGGTGCGCCCGCGTCACCCACCATCGGCGTCTTTGGCGATCAGGTCCCGTCACATCGGTGATGTTCAGTCCGGACGGACGGTTACTGGCCTCGGGTTGCGACGGCGCCAAGAACACCGGCGTCCAGTGGGATGTCAGCGAGCCGGCCCATCCGGTCCGGACCGCCGTCCTCCGACCACAAGCACGCACTTGGCCAAAGGCGTTGTCCTCGGGCGGGGCGCCGGCCGTCCATTCGGTGGGATTCCGTCATGACGGGCGGCTACTGGCCACCGGCAGCGGTGATCTGGGAGTCGTCTCGGGCACCTACGGGTCGTGGCGGCAAGGTGCCGTCACGGTGTGGGACGTCACCGACCCGGCCCATCCCGTGAGGACGGGCGCAGGCACCCTCCCCCCGGCCAGTGGTGGGGACAAGGGGCAGATGTATGCAGTGGCGTTCAGTCCGGACGGCCGGTTGTTGGCCTCAGGATGCGAGAACGCGACCGTGACCCTGTGGGATGTCACCGACCCCACGCATCTGACCCCGACCGCCCATCTCACCGGCCACCGCAAGGCCGTACGGAGTCTGGCGTTCAGCCCGGACGGACGGATGCTCGCCGGCTGCGGCGTCGACACCACAGTGAGATTGTGGGCAGCGAACTGACGGTCCACGCCGTTTTCCATGCTTCCAGCGCCAGGGCAGAGCTTTCGGCCCGGTCGGCATTCCGTCAAGGGTTCATGACCACCATCCAGCCGAGGTTCTCACCCTCACCGAAGACTCCTACCGGACCCGTAAGCGACGCGAGTTGCCGGCCAAGGAGAACCACGCGCACCACGGCTGAACTACCAACCCATGTCCCGGGCGACTTCGCTCTGAGCCGTCGCGATGTCCTCGGCGGTCGCCCCGGTCACCTCGGCGTCCGCGGCCCACTCCAGCCGTGACAGCAGATCGGCCAAGACTTGCTTCTGAGCAGGATGGTTGACCGGCACCGAGTCGAGATCCGTGGTCATCAGCCAGTCGAACAACACGATGGCATCCGCACGCCATAGGCGCACCGACACGGTCGGGAGATCCTCTTCCATACGCCCATGATGTCGGGCAGACCGAGCCGCTTGACCCAACCGCAAGCCCCCGGCGGGCAATTCTGCGGGACTGGTGGGCGTTCAGTTCTGCGAGAGCGTCGACACGCCCGGGAAGTGGCGGCCTCCTGCGGGTACATGCGCTGCAGGTGCGCCGCAAAGATGTCAGCGATCGGGGTGGCGATCTTCGCATCGCCGATCGCTTCGGGGATACGCGCAACCGTGACATACGGCAGTCGGCCGACCGGAGCCTCGACCCTGTCGATCGTGCAGTGGGCCTCTTCGTCGTCGGACTCATACACGCGCGCTCGTGTGACGATCCCGTCTTCCGCGGCCAGCCAGTACGCGCTCGGCCGCGCTTCCTCGGCGGGGAAGAGAACCCCGGTACCTGTCGTACGGGTGAGAGCGCAGGCCAGTTCGCACTCGGTGGGCCGAGAGTGCACCGATTCCCGCACGTAGATGTCCAGGCGAGTGGACACGTCACACTTTGCGGAGCAACACGGCGCGGGCGGCGTGAAATTCACCCGGAAGGCGAAGCGGCTCTCAGGCTGCGACGGGCAGGGTACGGCCCGGTCCGTCCGTGGTTCCGGTCAACTCTCGGCCGCCGCGGCCGCGATGGTGACCACTGCGGTGCTGGGCACTTCCTGACCGTTGTCGTCGAGGAACCCGACATGGACGGGCCGGCCGGTCGAGCGAGTCCGCCGCAGTGCGGAGGGGCCCGATGGGCGTGGACGGTGGACGTCGCCCCACTGCTGGAGCGCGATCAGCACGATGCGCAGGTCGCGCCCCGCCTCTGTCAGGTGATAGCTCTGCCGAGGCCTGCTGCCCGGCTCCTGGTAGGTCTGCGTCTGAAGTACGCCGGCCTCGACAAGTAGCTTGAGACGGGAGCTGAGCAGGTTCGTTGCGATGCCGAGGGATGACTGGATCTCGGCGAACCGGTGTCTGCCGGCGAAGATCTCGCGAAGCACCAGGAGTGCCCAGCGTTCGCCGAGAATCTGCAGGCTGCGCTCGATGGAGCAGGGTGGCTCGTCGTTACTGGGCCCTGACCGCTGCCGTCCGGTTGACATCGTCCACCTCCCACGCACTGGCGCCCGCGGCGTAGGCACCACGGCGCACCAAAGTCTTCGCCCCTCTGGATTGTATGTCGCAATTCAGGCCCGCGGCCGCCGACGGTGGCACACCTCCGCCAGGACACTCAGCTCCGGCCCAGCCGTCTGACTTGCAAATCAAAATTCAGCCGCTAGAGTCGCATGCCATGAGCGGTGAGCTCCTTGCGAGCCGCTCAGCCACAGCCGACCACGCAAGGCCGTTCCCGGATGGAGCGGCTGCGGCCGCCGAGCCGGCCTCCCCCTCGCGTTCCTGCCGGTCATACCCGGCCGGCCGACGACCACGTAACCATGAGCCCGCCTGGACAAGGCGTGCCTGCTACAGAGGAACTCACCATGCAAATCAAGGGATCGGTCGCCCTGGTGACGGGCGCCAACCGCGGCATCGGCCGCGCATTCGCCCGCTCGCTGATCAACCACGGGGCTGCGAAGGTCTACGCCGGCGTCCGCGACCCGGCCAGCGTGACGGATGCCGATCTGGTCCCGCTGCGCCTGGATGTCACCGACCATGCGCAGGTCACCGCAGCCGCCGCCCTCGCAGACGACGTCACCATCGTGATCAACAACGCGGGGATCGGCGGTGCAAGCACCCGGCTCCTGGAAGGCAGCTTCGACGGGGCGCGCCAGGCGATGGACGTCAACTACTTCGGCACCTGGGCGGTGGCCCGGGCCTTCGCTCCGGTTTTGGCCCGCAACGGTGGTGGAGCACTGGTCAACATGCTCTCGCTGGCGTCCTGGGCCGGCCAGCCGCAGTTTCCCGGCTACGCGGCCTCCAAGGCCGCGCAGTGGTCACTGACGGACGCCCTGCGACAGGCCCTGCACGCGCAGGGAACCCTGGTGGTCGGGGTGCATGCCGGGTTCGTCGACACGGATCTCAGCGCCTGGACCGACGCTGCGAAGATCAGCCCGGCCACGGTGGCCGAGCTGACCATGGACGCCCTGGCCGGCGACCGGTTCGAAGTCCTCGCCGACGAGGAAACCCGGCGCATCAAGGCCGCCCTGTCGCAGCCGGTCAGCGTGCCCTCCGGCGTCTGACCGCCACACGCCGGACGGCCTGGGGCCGTCAGGCCCGCCCCGGCCGAAGCACGAAGTCCGTGCCGGGACCTTGCGGATCCGACCGACTGCAGCATCCCCCAAGCGCCCACCCGCTCCGGCGGGTCATCCGACGCAACAGGCGCCCGTATCGACACGCCCCCTCGTGCCGGGACCGGCTTCACGAATGTCCGTAGCCGGAGACCATTTCGGGACGTGTCTGTGCGTGCGTTCGCCGGTCAGGCAGGGCGGCCGGACCCAGCGGGCCGTATCAGCAGCCGGCACGGCCCGCTGGTCCGGCCACCCGGTGGTGGGTCGCTCCGCAGCCGCTGCGGCCGCCCGGTCGCACGGGGATTGGTCTGGTGCTGCGCAGCACCCTGACCCGGTCTCCGGCTTCGCCCCCCGGATGTGAGCGCACACGTGCCGGGCGGGCGTGATGCGTCCTCAGATCTGCTGCTGCTTCAGGACCACTGCCTCGGCAGCCTGATGCAGCAGTACCTGCAGATAGCGGATGTCGGGTCGCCTGGAGGTACCGCTCCGCCCCGCCGCCCGCGCTTCGAGCCCTGCTGCTCGTCCATGGCACGGGACACTAGGGTCCGTCTTCAAACGGATCTTGCCCAGAGCAGGAATGACGCGAGACTGACCGCTGCCTCGTAGGAGGTGGCGGTCTTGTCGT